>CBDURK010000008.1:0-18131 GCA_965369645.1 uncultured bacterium
ATACTCTGTCATAATTCTTCGCCCGGCTATCCCCAGCGATGGATACTTCGAAGAAAGGGCAGTGCCCAAAATCCTGTGTATCCCGGCCGTCACCCAATTGCGCTTTCACGTGGTAAACCGGTCATTTTGCGTTATCGCTTAATAATCCACCGCGGTAAACTCAGCCGCGGAGACCTTGATAAATTACAGGCTGAATATAACAGCGAGTTTATCCCGATTTTTTGACGAAAGATAAAAAAGCTGCAATCTACATAAAATTTGTTTCTGTATGGCCCTGAATACGACCTGTAGAGTTCGTTTACACATAATCTCGCGAGTCGTAAGTCACTAAACTGCCTATCTATCCTAAGTTGCCGTGCAGTAAGATTGAAAAAATGATTATTTTCGATGAATTAATATCAATTTATTACGCGAAAAGCCCATAATTATGGCAATTTATGACCATTTCAGACCAGTTTCTCATCATATTTTATGTTTCATATATAACCTTCTCAGTCCTTTTTCTCAAATAAACACTGTAATTGTTCAAATAAAGGGCAAAATGTTCTTGGCTTTTAACTGCCGTTAGTGTAAAATATGAATGGAAGTGCTCTTTACTTGTTTCGCAAAGGATAAAGCTTGTTTTCTGATGAGGGCAATTAAGATGAAAAGCTTTTTTTATTGGACGTTAGTAATCTCAACGGGAATAGCTTCGTTTTGTTTGGCTGCACCTGAGCCGGCTATTGTCCCTGCTCTGGGACATTGGACGGTAGATACGGAATTTACTCATCCCCAGCAAATTGTACTGCACCGAACTTCTGATCAAAAGCCGGTACGGTTCTGGTACACGATAATAACGCTTACAAACAATACCGATGAAGATGTTGCTTTCTATCCTAAGTGTGATTTGATGACGAATACCTTCCAGGTTACACAGGCGGGTAAAGCTGTAAGCCCGGTGGTTTTCGAACAAATAAAAAAGCGTCACAAGAGCAGATATCCCTTTCTTGAACTTTTGAGCAAGTCCGGAAACAGGATACTTCAGGGCGAGGATAACACTAAAGATATCGCCGTTATTTGGCCTGATTTTGATAATAAAGCCAGGAATGTAAAAGTCTTTATAGCAGGTCTGAGCAATGAGACTGTTGCAATCAACCATCCGGTAGCAAAGGACGATCTCGGAAATCCAATAAAAGTTTTCCTGCGAAAAACCCTCGAATTGAATTATGACTTCAAAGGCGATCCCGCCCTGAGGTCCGGCGCCGTCTTGACATACAAAGGGAAACGCTGGATTATGAGATAGGATTTATACCCGCTATTGTGTATTTCCATCCCGATATTTCGCATAAAATACTTAATTTTTAGTATATAGCATCCCGTATTTCATATTACATGCAGGGTATTTCATCTCTGTGCCTGTGTGTTTATATACAAAATCCCCATGTTTTCCTCGAAAATTGCTTGAAAAATGATTTTTTGCGAATTTTTTGCAAAAAAGTGAAAAAAATCTTGACTTATTCAAACAGTCGTTTAAAACTATCGTATAAAACAGGCGTTTAGAGATTTTGGATATATGGTTTCACAAGATAAAAAATCAAATGGCAGTACTGATAAGAGGGTTCGGGACCGATTGCTCGACTCGGCTGAAGAGCTTTTTTGCGAACGTGGCTTTGAGGGTGCAAGTGTTCGAGATATTGCCGCCTCTGCCAAGTGCAACATCGCGTCGGTGAACTACTATTTTGGCGGGAAAGAGAAGTTGTACAGGGAGGTTTGGCGTCGTCACCTGATTACGATGCGCGATACCCGTATTGCAGGTATCGATAAGGCAATGTCTCAAAATGACGGCAAACCTCAACTGGAAGATTTGCTCAGAGCTTTTGCAGAAGCATTTATTAGCCCTCTGGTAGATGAAAATAAAGCTCGCCGTATAAATAAACTTATGGCCCGGGAATGGATTGACCATCACTTGCCGGTCAATATGTTTCTTGATGACATAATTACACCAACTTTAAATGCTATGCGCAGTGCTCTGATTAAGACTTGTCCGGGCCTGGATGAATTAAAAATTCCATTTATTGTATTGTCTATTGTTGGCCAGCTCCTGCATGTGCTCCACGTCAAGGCTATTTCTCAGCAGATTGATGAAGCGGCCTTTCCAAAATTCGATTTAGCGCAGGCTATTGACCACGTTGTTAAATTCTCCACTGCCGGTATTAGGATTTATGTTGAAGGAAAAAGCGAATGAGAAAACTGATAGTATCAATTTATGGTTTATGTTTTATTGTTGTCCTGACAATCCTTTCCGGCTGCATGGTAGGGCCCGACTATTCCAGACCAGAAACTCCGGCAGAGATATCCGGCGGTTATTACAACGCCGGAAAGCACGAACAGGACGTAAACGATTTTTCAGAGATTGATCGATGGTGGGAGCAGTTCGGTGACCCCACAACTGCAGTGCTGGTTCGTGAGAGTCTGGAAAACAACTATAGTTTAAAAGCGGCAGCGGCAAGAGTTTTGCAGGCACAGGCTGTGCTTACCGAAATTCATGGGCGCAGGTTACCGGATATCTCTTACAGCCTGACCCGTGACAGAAGTAAACGTTCCTTCAATTTCGGCGGATTAGGTGGTGGGGGTAGATTCACCGTAATGAGCACAACCTGGTCACAGGGTATTTCAGTGGCATATATACTTGATTTGTTCGGCAAGCTCAAACGCTCGGAGCAGGCGGCATGGGCCGAGCTGCTTGCAACAGAGGCGAATGAGCAGGTTCTGATTAATTCAATGGTAGCCACTGTAATAAACACAAGAGTTAATATCGCAACTCTCCAGCGTCGTTTGGCTATTGCACGAGCGAATACGCAAAGTATGAAGAAATCAGTTGGAATTGTTGAGCGACGTTACGAACAAGGGCTGGTCGGGCCGGTTGATATAAGGCTGGTACGTGAGAATCTGGCACAGTTGGAAGTGATTGAACCGATTATTGAATTATCTCTGATAACAGCTCGAAATGCTCTTGATGAGCTTTTGGCTCGCCGGCCCGGTTCATCGGATGAGCTGCCGCAGACCTTGGAAGATTTACCGGATTTGGGACCTGTACCTGTTGGGCTGCCGGCTTCCCTTCTGGACCGCAGGCCTGATGTAAGAGCCGCGGAGTTTATGCTAAGGGCCTCGAACGAGAGGATCGGTGTAAGCATAGCCCAGCTTTATCCGGATTTAACTATAGTTGGAAATTTTGGTTATTCCGCAGATACTGTCGAAGATATTTTCCAGCAGGATGAAACGGAAATGTTTTCAGCACTTATGTCTCTTGCTCAGCCTATCTTCAAGGGCGGACAAATCAGGGCTCAGATTGATGCAGCCGAGGCGCGTTATGCAGAGCTGGCGGCAAATTATGCCGGCACGGTTCTGGCTGCGATGCGGGAAGTCGAGGACGCCTTGATTACAGAGCAGATGCTGCAAACGCAGCTCAAGCACGCCCTCGTTCAATTCAGAGAGGCCAGCGCCGCAGAGAGTCTTTCAAAGCAGCGGTATGAACGCGGCGTTGAAGGAATATTGACCGTACTCATATCGGAACGAAGCCGCAGAATATCTGAACAGGAAGTGACCATTCTCAAGGGCCGGATTTGGAATAACCGGGTAAATCTTTTCCTGGCCCTGGGCGGTGACTGGGATTACCAGGAACCCTCTGAAGAACAGGTTGCTTTAAGCAAATAATATAAAATTATAAAACGGGAAGTAATTTCATGAAACCAATCAAGAAAAATAAAAAAATGCCCTCGGGCCTCGTACAGTTGCTGCTTGTCGTGGTCATTGTAATCGTAGGGGTAATGATTGCCGTGGTTTTTATCAAGTTTAAAAAACCAGTTCAACGGCAGGAGCAAATAGTTCTTGCGCCATTAGTCAAAGTTGAGCGTCTTGATCGAAGGGACATCCAGATGATGATTCGTGGCTATGGAACTGTCAGTCCCAGGTTGCAGGTGGAAATCGTACCACAGGTTTCCGGCAAGGTCGTCTGGGTCAATCCGCAATTTAAAGCGGGTGGGTTTATTCGGCGAGGTGAGCTGATACTGAAAATAGATCCTCGCGACTATGAATTATCGCTCCGTCAGGCAAATGCCGCCGTTGCGGAAGCTCAGGTCATGCTGGACCTTGAAAAGGCAGAAGCTCAAATTGCAAAAGAAGAATGGCGGCAGCTTCACCCGGACGAGGAACCGGCTTCGCCGCTGGTTTTTAGGGAGCCCCAGATACGCCAGGCACAGGCCAGGCTCGAATCGGCTAATGCGGGACTGGGTACCGCCAATCTGAACCTTGAAAGGACACAGCTTTCCCTGCCCGTCGATGCTGTGATAATGAGTGAAAGAGTTGACCTTGGTCAATATGTGATGATAGGTCAGTCCACAGGTGCCGCTTATGGGATCGAATCGATGGAAATAGAAGTGCCTCTTGAAGATAAAGAACTGGCTTGGTTTGCTGTTCCCGATAATATGACTTCAGTCAATGCCGCGGGAAGCTCTAAAAAAGGTGCGATTGCACGAGTGAAGGCTAATTTTGCCGGAGAAGAGAAATGCTGGCTTGGATATGTGGTCAGAACTACCGGCCAGGTTGATATAGCATCGAGACTGATATCGGTTGTCGTTGAAGTGTCCGAGCCGTTTAAGAATTCGGATTCCACATCTCCGCTTTTACCCGGTATGTTTGTCGAAGTTTCAATCGAGGGTAATATTCTTAAGAACGCAATCGCAGTGCCCCGGGATGCAATGCACAATAATAATGAAGTGTGGGTGGCCACAGACGGCCAACTAAATGTCCAGCCGTTGGAGATTCTGCGGGCCGACAGGGATTTCGCCTACGCGAGTTCAGGCCTTGATGACGGAGATATGATTATTGTCAGTTCTCTTGATACTGTTATTGAAGAGATGAAAATCAGGATTCAAAACGAATCCGAAACCTCGACCGCATTTGCAGAGGTAATCGCCGAACAACCCCAGGCATCCCAAAATAAGGACAGTTTGAATGAAAGAATCAACTAACAAAACTCGTCTCGGAGAAGGCTCGAACCGTAGCCGCAGAGGTCTTCTCGGCTGGTTTGCTTCTAACCATGTAGCTGCGAATTTGTTGATGTTTTTAATCATTATCGCAGGGTTGCTTGCAATTTTTTCAGCCAAAATGGAAGTCTTTCCTGAATTAAGCCTCGATATGATAAACATCCTCGTGCCTTATCGTGGAGCCTCTCCTGCGGACGTCGAAGAAGGTGTCTGTCTGAGAGTTGAAGAAGCTATAGCGGGAGTCGATGGCATAAAACGTATGACTTCTACCGCCGCCGAAGGGGCCGGTTCGACGCTTGTTGAAGTTGAGGAATATGCAAACGTTAAAGAGGTGCTTGATGATATCAAGGCGGAAATTGACACGATTATAACGTTCCCTCTCGAAACTGAAAAGCCCATAATAACGGAACTCAAGACACGTCATAAAGTGATCTCAATTGTTGTCAATGGTGATGTTACCGAGAAAACACTGAGAAAAGTCGCCGAGCAGATTCGTGACGACCTGACAGCTATGGATAATATCAGCCAGGTAGCCATCTCCGGTGTCCGGCCTTATGAAATTTCAATTGAAGTTTCCGAGGAGAATTTGCGGCGCTATAACATGAGCTTTGAGAAGGTATCCAGGGCCATAAGGGATTCATCACTCGATATTCCGGCAGGCTCGGTTAAGACCGCCGGCGGGGAGATTCTCGTTAGAACCAAGGGGCAAAAATATTTCGGCCACGAATTTGAAAAAATAATAGTCTTTACCAGGAACGATGGCACAAAAATAAGACTTTCCGATATTGCAACGGTTAAAGATGGCTTCGAAGATGTTGATCTTCATGCAAGATTCGACGGTAAAAGGGCCGCTTTTGTACAGGTTTCGAGGATAGGAGAGCAGGACGCTCTTGACGTAGCTAATACGGTTAAAAGCTACATTGAAGAAAAGAGAACTTATTTACCGCAAGGGATTTCGATTTCATTATGGGAGGATGACTCGGAAGTCCTCAAATCCAGAATGAATCTTCTTAAAAGGAATGCGTATATCGGTCTGGTTCTTGTATTCCTTTGCCTGACGTTGTTTCTCAATTTACGTCTTGCTTTCTGGACAACTATAGGCATACCGATTTCTTTTTTGGGCGCCTTTTACTTTCTGCCGCACTTTGATGTTTCGATTAACATGATGAGCCTTTTCGCATTCATTATGTCACTTGGTCTTGTGGTTGATGATGCGATTGTAGTCGGTGAAAATATTTTTGCGTACCGGCAGGCGGGAATGGACCGTACCGAAGCGGCTATAAAAGGCGTTAAAGAAATGTGCATGCCGGTTGTTCTGGCTGTTTTGACAACGATGTTTGCTTTTTTACCCTTGGCTTATACTTCCGGCATTATGGGTAAATTACTGAGAGTCTTTCCCATAGTAGTGATAAGCGTTCTTTCGATTTCTCTCGTGGAAGCTCTGCTGATCCTGCCGGCTCATTTGTCCTCTTCCAGGTTCTCCAAGAAAAGCTTCATTGTACGTTTCACCGATAGATTAAATTACTGGACGAACAAAGGAATGAAGTGGTTTGTACACGGGCCTTTCGCCGCATTTGTTAAAAAGGCGGTTAAATGGCGATATGTAACTTTGTCTGTCGGAGTTGCGATTTTTTTAATAACTATTAGTTTTATCATCAGCGGATATGTAAAGTTTGTATTCTTTGATTCGGTGGAAGCTGACAATATGATTGCAACTTTGACAATGCCGCAGGGTACGCCTGTCGAGCAGACAACCGAGGTTATTGAGGCGATTGAGAAGGCCGCTTTTCAGGTTGTGGATGAGTTTAGCATCGAAGGCAAGCCGTCTCTGGTGAAGCATATATCAACCACGATAGGAGCTCATCCGGCCGCTGCTCGCGGAGGACCGGGGCACAGTGATTTAACTTCCAGCACCGCATCTAACCTGGCAGAGGTCAATGTCGAGTTGCTCAGTGCTGAAGAGCGTTATGTGTCAAGCAAAGAGATGAAAAATCGCTGGCGGGAAATTGTCGGAGAAATTCCGGGTGTTTCATCCCTTACGTTTATGTCTGAGATTATGAGTGCCGGCGATGCGATAAACGTGGAACTTTCTCATCAGAACTTCAATAATTTGTTGGAGGCATCTGAAAAGTTAAAATTGATTCTGCGCCAATATACCGGCGTCAGTGATATCGCAGATAGTTTCGAACCGGGAAAGGCAGAGTTAAAACTTAACCTTAAGGATGCCGGCCGTACACTTGGTCTTACTCTCGCAGATTTGGCCAGACAGGTCCGCCAGGGCTTCTATGGAGATGAAGTTCAGCGTATCCAGCGCGGGCGTGACGATATTCGTGTTATGGTTCGATATCCCCAAGCCGAGCGCAAGAGCCTGGCGGATGTGGACAATATGAGAATTCGATTACCGAGCGGAACCGAGATTCCGTTTAAGGCCGTTGCCGAAATTGACTACGGGCGAGGTTATGCGACAATCAGCCGGGTAGATCGCCGGCGTGTCGTAAGTGTTTCCGCTGATGTTGACGAGGCTCTTGCAAATGCGGGCCAGATAAATAAAGACCTCAGAAAAAAGGTGCTTCCGGATATGATGCGTCAGATGCCGGGGCTGCAGTTTCGTTTTGCCGGCCAGCAACGTGAACGAAGCGAATCTCTCGGCAGCCTTAAAGCAAATTTCATAATAGCTATGCTTGCAATCTATGGTCTGCTGGCCATCCAGTTCAAAAGTTATGCCCAGCCGCTTATAGTAATGTCCGCAATTCCGTTTGGTATCGTCGGGGCGACCTTAGGTCATTTAGTCATGGGTTTTAACCTCAGCATACTTTCCATGTTTGGAATTGTTGCCCTATCAGGCGTCGTCGTTAATGATTCACTTATTATGATTGACCTTATTAACCGGCAGCGCAGAAGCGGCATCGAGCTTGCCCTGGTACTTCGCCACTGTGCCACTCGAAGATTCCGGCCGATTATGTTGACTACTATGACGACCTTTTGCGGTTTGCTTCCGATGATAGCGGAAAAGAGTCTTCAGGCACAATTCCTCGTACCAATGGCCATTAGCCTGGCATTCGGAGTGTTGTTTGCGACCTGCATTACGCTTGTGCTGGTTCCTTCGCTGTATATGATTCTTGAAGATATTAAGAGTCGAATTTTTGCCGATACAGGGGAAATAACTCCCGATTTCCAACGCATATCTGAACAAACCGGCATAAAAAGTTCAGAAGCGATGGCCTAAGACGGGTAATATTGCCTGATTGATGAAGAATTGCTCTATAACTCGTTTGAGAGCAGGGGGTTGGCAAATAGTGGTTTTTCTACAAAATTTTCTGGCAAGATTCTCTCAAAAAGGAGATAATAATAGCAGATAGCATTCTGCACAAATTTATAAACGGTTTGCCATGCGGATAAGGATTACAAATGGATTTTGTATGACCCCGCTGCCGGGGGACATGGTGCCCCTGTTAAGTAGATGGGGCAAAGGCGGTGAGAATTATGGAGACTACTGCAAAATATAAACCGAATGTAGAAATTGCTTCTGACCCGGAGGCTCTTGCGCAAAGAAGCATTGAGCTTTTTGTTGACAGGGCGCACAAGGCGATAAATGCAAAGGATGCTTTTTGTGTGGCTATATCGGGAGGCCATACCCCCCAACGTTTTTTTGAACTGCTCGCCGAGATGCCCCAGGCAAATTCTCTTCCCTGGGATAAGATACAGTTGTTCTGGGTTGACGAGCGATATGTTGAACCGGATTCCGAATGGAGTAATTATAAGCTGGCGGCAGATACTTTTCTGAACAAAGTTGCCATCCCTCAGGAGAACATTCATCGTATTCCCACCGAGTATGAAGATTTTAAGGCCGCGGCCTCCTGCTACGAACATACTATTCGAGAAGTTTTCGGACTCTATGGAAACCAGATACCCGAGTTTGATTTGGTTCTACTTGGAATGGGTGCCGATGGGCATACCGGTTCGCTGTTCCCGAATTCCTATGCCCTTTTCGATACGGAAGATTTGGCGTGTGTCGTGTATGTTATGGATGGAGATCTCAACAGAATAACTCTGACACATCCCGTTTTACGTGCCGCATCTCATTTGATTGTGCTGGTATCCGGTCGGGAAAAAGCCGGCATTCTAAAAGAGGTTTTGACCAGCAGGCAGGATGAGATACAGTATCCTATCCATGCCCTTTGGCCCATTCTTGATAAGGTTACCTGGCTGGTCGATAAAGATGCGGCTGAATCCTTGTGATTACACTCGGTCCCGAACCTATAAAACAAGCCGCTGTTTCACAAAGGACGGAACACATACCGTTTTTTTCCCTTGTGGTTCTTGAGTTTATTCGGGGATGATTATTTTTGTGCCCGGCTTGAGTTTGTTTACGTCCTTTATTACATCCCTGTTGGCATCGAGAATCTTTTGCCATTTTCTTGCCGAGTCGTAATATTTACGCGAAATCTCAGAAAGAGTCTCTCCCTCGCTTATGATGTGGAATTTCTGGGTTTTTATCTTTTCGGATAGTCGGTATTTTTTCCATTCCGGCTCTTGTGATTGATTATCGGTTGCTGATAATTGGTTATTTTCGTCTCTGACTGTATCTACCTCTGAGCTTTTTAACGGACCGAATGTTTCCGGCAGGGGGACTGTCTGCCGATTGCTCCCCAAGTTCAGGATTCTCGCTTTCGGATTCAGATTTGAGCCGGCAAAAAACCAAAGCATAGCAACTGTTACAAGTACCAACCCCAGAATCATTCCTATTTTCAAATCTTTTTGCATTGAAGAACGTATAGGAAAAACTGTACTGTAAAATATTTATTTTTAAGGGGGCCTATAATTCTTATTTGCCTTTTTCTTTACCTTTTTTTGTACCAAGCAGCAAGATTGGTGCGGCTATTGCAATCGACGAATATGTACCTACGATTATACCGAAGCCTATTGCAAAGGTAAATCCCCTTAGCCCGGGTCCCCCGAAAATGTACATTATCAGCACAACTACAAACGTTGTGAAGGAAGTTAAAATAGTCCTGGAAATAGTCTGGTTGATGCTGTTTGTTATTATCTGTGCATTGAGGGTGCGGGCCTTGCCGCGGTTTTCTCGGATACGGTCGAAGATGACAATCGTATCGTTCAAAGAGTACCCGATAAGTGTCAGGAATGCGGCTATCATCGCCAGGTTGATTTTGAAGTCTCCGATTAAAAGTGCTTCACCGATTGTTGTAGATGACAGATAGGTGCAGGCGGCAACAGCGCCGAGTGTGATGCAAACATCGTGGACTAATGCCGTAATGGCGGCAATGCCGTATCGAACGTTTCCGAATCTAATCCATACATAAGTAATGATTGCAAACAACGACAGGATTATGGCAATCAAAGCCTGTTGTTTTTGCTCTTTACCTACCGAAGGATCGAACTGTCTTACTCGCGGCAGTGATGTTTCAAGTCTGGCTGCGGCTAAAACTTTGACTGTTTCGTTTTCAACGAAACGGGTCCATTCATCCTCGCTTAGTTCACGAAATCCCGCTTCCTCATCGGTGCTTATGTAAACAAACGAATTTACGAGTTCGTTTGGATCGGTTGATGTGAGATTCGCTCCGAGTATTTCATAAGGATACCGTTTAAGGTTTTGAGTGTCGGGCTTGAATTGCAATGCGTTTAATCTTTGCTTGATGTCCTCTAACGAGGTGGCTTTTTCAATTTCACATTCAATCTTGACCCCGCCAACAAAATCAGCAAGTTCAGGGTAAGAGTCTATCAGCTCTTCGGATATTTTTTCCTGTGAGGTGATTTTGGGTTGAAGATTTTGCTGAATTTCCAGCTCCTCTATGAAAGCGGTCCTTATTGCGTTATTGACGACCTCATCGATCTCTGGCTCTGATATGCTGGCATCAGGAAAAGCTGTTGCCAGTACGTCTTTTACCAGCGATTGGTTCATCTGGCTCGTTGTTATTACAACTTGTGACGGGTTGGAGGCATTCCTGGTTACAAACAGATTGTTCAACTCACCGCCGAAGTTGCTTTGGGATTTTTCGACTGCTTCGACCAGCTCGGCTTCTGTTTTCTGGTTGGCCTGCGTCAGGCCCACTGTAACCGTCATTTTATTTGTTTCTGTTGTGTTGATTTCGTATTGCTTTTCTGATTTCCCGATGCTGTAAATGTTTGCCGCGGCCAGGGCCGGGTTGTTCCTGTCATTTCCTATTTTGCTGATTCTGTCAACTACCTCCTGCCGGCTCAACGGTTCCTTTAAATTTATCTGAACACTTGTTCCGCCGGTGAACTCGATATCGTATTTATTGTTCTTAACATCATCTCTTGTCAGGAATACGGCTAATCCTATTGTAATCAGCACAATTGAGATACCGAAGAAAACAGGCCTTAATCGCATCCAGTTGATGTTCGGCTTGTGTATCAGACGCAGCATTAATAAATGGTCTTTGATAATTTTCTTGGATAAGAGGAAATCGAAGATTACTCGCGTTACAAACAAGGACGTGAACATACTCGACGCGATACCGAGCATAAGCACAATCGCAAACCCTTTTATTTCTTCCGACGCACGCCAGAAAAGAATCGCGGCGGTTATGAATGTAGTCACGTTCGCATCGAAAATAGTTCTGAAAGCTCTTTGGTAGCCGTTCGTTATGGCGATTCTCAAAGACGAGCCTTTAAGTTGCTCTTCGCGTATTCTCTCGAAAACCAGCACGTTGGCGTCAACACTCATACCAATTGTAAGTATGATACCGGCGATTCCGGGTAATGTGAAAGTTGCTCGTACCCCCGCCATTATTGCCAGGACAAAGAGCATGTTCAAAAGCAATGCCACGTCTGCGATAGAGCCGGCCAGGCAGTAGTAAACCGCCATACATGCAACGACCGCTGCAAGACCGATAAGGCCCGCTTTGATGCCCTGGTTGCGATTGTCGGCGCCTATGGATGGGCCGATGGTGTTTATGGAAATGGGCTGCTCTATAAGCCGTGCCGGCAAAGAGCCGGCGTTAAGTTTATTAACCATATCCTCGACTTGTGTTTGAGCAAAACTGCCGGTTATGATACCCTGTCTGCGTATCCTGCTTTCGATATTTGGTGCTGATATCGCAATTCCATCGAGAAGAATACAGAGAGGCTTGCCGATATTCTTGCTGGTAACGTTAGAGAATAATACTCCTCCTTTTTCGTCTAATAGAAAGCCGATTGCTCTTCTGCCCATATTGTCGGTTGTTGGATTGGACTTTTCCAGCTTCCATTGTTTTCCAGTGGGATTGTGCAGCAGTGTTTCATTTAGCTTATTGCTTGCCAGAACATAATATTTATCGCCGAATTGCCCTACTATTGAAGGTCGTTGCTCTGCATCGACTGATCTCCATTCGTCGATATTTTCTATCTCACACCATTGATAACTGTTGTCAGATGCAGTTTTTGGTCCTTTTTCTTTGAGTCTTTCAACATAGCTGGCCATCTGGTCCATATCAACATCCGGATGTCCCTGTGTTGGAAGTATTCTATATTCTAATATTCCGGCCCCTTTGAGCATTCGCTGAAGGTCCTTCGGGTCGTCGAGTCTGCCTCTGAAAGGCCGGTACTCGTCAAATGCCGCGACAGTTGTTTCGATTTCTCCTACTCTGTCTGGAAAATTGGTTGTGAGCTTATCGTACTCCGCTTCGCGTGCCGATGACTTGGGGGACTTTTCAAGGCAGATATTTAACTGGTCTTCGCTGAGGTTTAACTGGTCGATGGTCCTTATTGCATCTCTGTATTCCGTGTTTTTATTCGGATCGGTCAATTGATTAACGACTTTGGACCACTCGCCAAAGGTTTTGACATACCCGGTCAATAGGTCAAGATTATCATTGGCGTCTGTGAATGCTTTTAGGGCATCCTGCAGAGTCTGCCCATTTAATTTGGCCAAACTACTCCTTGTTAGCTTTATCTGGTCGAGGTCAAGACCGGCCGATGTTATCTTTTCTTCTGCGTTCTCTGTGTTAACGTCGAGCTCATCCCGTTTACTTTGAAGTTCCTTGCGTTCGTCGTAAACTTTGGCAAGGCTCTCAAGAATCGTTATTCTGTTTGGATCGCCCTGTGCAAAATCCTTGAAAAGCTCAGGCCGTTCTTCCACCGGCGAATCAAGTGACCGCATGATTCTGGAACGGCTTACGTTTTTGGCCAGCAGAGCATTTTGTGCTTTTTCGAAATTCAGACGTTTCACGCGGGCCTCTGCGCTTGCTAAGGGCATTTGTATCTCGAAGCGGGAACTGCCCTGTGGCCGCCAGATAAGATTTTGAATGTTGGCCGGATCGATTCGCCTACGCAGAACGGTTATCATTCGCTGTGCCAGGTCCCTTTTTTCCATTTCTTCAAGACCATGCGTGTCAATTTCATAAATGAGACTCGTCCCACCGGCAAGGTCTATTCCGGGCATTAGGGTCTTGTTTGGTGGATATAAAGTCCAGAATGCAAGGGCTACTAAAACAATAATAAAAACTATTTTCGGCGTTAGATTCTTATTCATAACTTCCTCTTACTGCGTTATTAATGTATATATGCTCAAATGAGTCAATTCATCCGTGCATCCATTGATTTATGATTATTCTTTCGTCACATTTCTGCCGATTGCTGAAGGCAGAACTTTTATTTTCGTATTATTCGACTCATCAACTTTCAGCGTAATCTCATCGTCCTTAATATCGACAACAGTTCCGATAATACCGCCGATTGTTCTGACTTTGTCATTCTTAGTCAGGGTCTGGACCATTTTTTTGTGCTCTTGCTGTTTCTTTCGAGGCCCTCTAAAAAGAAGCATGTACATCAGGACGAACATTACACCAAGAAAAATCAGATTATAAGTGCCAAAAGCCCCTTTACCCCCTGACCCGACTCCGGTGGCGTTGGGATCGGATGCCACAGTTGTCGTTGTTGAAGAAGTATCCTCTCCAGCTACCGGTTCTGCTGTAATAGAAGAAGGCGCCTCATTTTGTGCCAATATCCATACTTTGCTCATTTGCATTTTCCCTTCATAATTTCGTCTATCACATTTCCTATTGTGATAACTCCGCGGTTACCCGCAGGCCAAATAGCAAATACTAACGTTTTTTTATTAATAATCAAATCTTTTTGCAAAGTCGGCAAAATTGCTTTTTTTTATGGCCTGCCTTATCCGGCTCATCAATCTCTGATAAAACGTTATATTATGCAGCGACACCAGGATTGGGCCGAGCATTTCTCCGGAATTGAAGAAATGTCTCAGGCTTGCCCGGCTGAAGTTTCTACAGCAGTAACAGTCGCAATCGGCTTCAATCGGTCTTGCATCTTGTATATGTACGTTATTTCTCATTCGCAAAGGGCCATTCTCAGTAAAAGCGTATGCGTTTCGGCCGTTTCGAGTCGGAAGAACACAATCGAACATATCCACACCGGCCCCCACCGCAGCGATGATATCCGCTGGTGTCCCCACACCCATAAGGTAATGGGGTTTGTCATCAGGTAGAAGCCAAGCCGTATGGCTAACCTTTTTTATCATATTCTCATGTCCTTCACCCACCCTTAAACCACCGATAGCATAACCGTCAAAACCCGTTTTGACAAGCTCCGATGCGCAATAAGTTCGCAAATCTAAGTCTATTCCGCCCTGAACAATCCCAAAAAGCAGTTGATTGGGATTGTTGTGTGCCTCTTTAGAACGATTTGCCCAAAGGATGGTTCTGTCAATCGCCTTCTTTAGCTGTTGCTTCTCGATGGGAAATTTAGTGCATTCATCGAAGCACATTATGATATCAACACCCAGCCGATTTTGAATATTTGTCGCAATTTCGGCGTTCAGATATATTTTTGCACCGTCTATATGGCTGGCAAATTCAACGCCGTCATCATCTATTTTCGTCAGCGAGCTTAGTGAGAACACCTGGTAACCACCGCTGTCGGTAAGTATCGGACCTTCCCAGGCCATGAATTTATGCAGTCCGCCAAGTTTTTCGATTGTTTCGACGCCGGGTCTCAGCAGCAAATGGTAAGTATTGGCCAGGACAATCTTCGAGCCGGTCTCTTTGAGCTGTCGTGGTGTGGTACCTTTTACTGCCCCCGCGGTCCCCACGGGCATAAAAACAGGCGTTTCGACTGTTCCATGCGTAGTTGTTAATAAACCGAGCCGGGCTGCCGAGCTGGAATCTGTATGGAGAACCTGGAAGTTAGACATATCAATAAATACTAATAATTTTAGAGTCCGGATAATAATAGGAAAGTATCTTCTTGGCTTTTTTGCCTTTTCTTGCCATTCCCTGGGCGCCGCATTGGCACATTCCGACGCCGTGCCCCCAGCCTCTGCCGGATGAGAATTCCCATTTATCACCTTTCTTTACCATTTGGCAGATTGTGCTTTTTAATTTTCGCCCCGTTGGGTCGATTGCCAGACGAAAATCCTCAGCTCTTAGAGAATTGCTTTTACCGTTTGCCCCGAGCAGTTTGATTTTGGTCAAGCGGGAAAAATCTTTATAATCACTTGGCGACACCGACTCGATATTTGTGATTTTCCCGAGCTGCTTTAGATTCGGATACCTTGTTATCAGCCTTCTTACAACATAAGCATTATCGAATTGAATCATGGGCCAGAAGAAAAATTTCGGCTTGGCCACTTTCCTGCAATAGGAACAGGGCACCCCGATTAGCGGCTCAAAAGAATCGCCGAATACGTTTATGCTGTTTTCAGTATGTCCGCCGCAGATTGAGCTGTAGTAAGTTGGAAAGATATCTTCATCGCCCTCGGTTTGTTTGCATACCAGCACCTGGCCTTTTGTCTGATTGACGCTGTTCCAAATCTGGGCGGACTCTGAGCGGACGCCGCGGTAAACCTGATGTGCCGCTGTTTTTCTCACGTCCCATTTGCGATTTTTACCGAAGCGTTTCTTAATATATAAACAATAGGTTCTTGCCGCGATTGTCTGGGCCTTGAGGGCCTCCGGCTCCCAATAATCGGGCATCTCGGCTCCTACCACGCCGGCTAAATATGCCTCAGGAGGAACCAGATTAATCGCATCAAAAGAACCGCTTTCCGGATTGATAAACAGCTTTAATTTGCCTCGATATTCTTGACCGTCCAAATTGAATATATGCGGCTCATCCGGATAAACAACTACCTCATCATTCATTAAGGGCCGGCCGCCGATTGTGATTTGGCCGTTAACTAATTGGACCTCGATAGGGGCGTCGATTTGGTCAAAGCGTGCTGTTGGCAGTTGTGTTTCAAGGTTTGGGTCGTCGGTAATGCTGAAGGAGGATTCTATTTTCAGCACGCAGGTTTCGACATCATCAAGAAGCAGTACCCTTACCCAAAACTGTGGATCGATATCCATCTGCGGTACTGGTGTCGGGACCTGCCGTTTCTTACAGCCGTTCAGAATTGTCAGTAAAAGTAAAATGACCGCAAGATAATGTAGAATTCTTAATTCTAAATTCTTAATTCTAAATTCTCAATTCTAAATTAATCCAAACTTCGCAGTGATAATCCGAGGCTTACAAGCGCTTTTTTGATTTCATTCAGGCTTGTTACACCGAAGTTTTTACAGCCCAGAAGCTCTGCCTCTGTTTTATGTGTCAACTCACCGATTGAGCGAAGGTTGAGCTTTTGAACGCACTTTCGAGCACGCACCGACAATTGGAGGTCATCGACGGGTTTAGTCCGTAAGCCTTCATTCTCATCTGCGGTAACAGTCTGATCAGGCATTTCTGACGAAGGAAGCTGCTTGTCCTCAAGAGACATCCCGAGACTCAGGCTTTTCGGTTCGAGGATGGTTTTGATTTCCCTTAGAGACGTTTCACCGAAGTTCTTATAAGATAAAAGCTCCACTTCACTGATGTTGAGAAGGTCGCCGAGGGTCTCGATTTTCATCTTTTTCAGGCAGTTTCTGCTGCGCACCGAAAGTTCGAAATCAGAAATTGGAGTTTCGAGAATCTGGCTCTTGCGGGTCTGTTTCTTTTCTTTTTCCTCGTCATAAAACATCGTTTTCGAGCTTTCGATGTCTTTACTGAACAGGATTGCCCTTTGGTGATTCGGATGAATCTCAAGTACCATATCGACGCAGTTCGCGGCTTTGTCGTACTCGCCGGCATCTTCGTAAAGTACGGCTAAATTCAGCAGGGCATTCACATGGACCGGAGAGCTTGATGCAATTTGCTTGTAATAATCGATCGCCGCTGTTTCATCACCCGATAAATCACAGCGAAAAGCCAGATGAAAAAGGGCTCTTTGATGTTCTGGAGAAAGCTCCACAGCCTTTGTATAATTCTCTATTGCCTCTTCATACAATCCCTGTGCTTCCTCAAGACGACCGAACTGGTAATGGTATTCGGCACTTACATTCTCGAAATTTTTACAGCTTTTGAGTTGTTTAGCTGCTGCCCCGAAATTCCCTGCATGACGATATGTCGAGGTTTTTTCCATTTTTATATTCATTTTGTCCGCGTCGTAATCGAGGCTTTTTTGCAGGTTTTCAATGGCCTTCTCGAATTCACCTGTCCGGCGAAGCGCAAAAGCTAAGTAGATGTATTTCTCCTTGCAGTCCTGGGCCTTTTTCAGTTTCTTGATTGCTTTTTCGTCTCTGCCTAAGATGAAAAGGCCTATCCCTACCGCCAGTCGGGCCTTCTGCCCGTTCTCATCCTTATGTGATTCTACTTGTTCACCGAATTTTAACAAGTTGGACTCGCCGCAGTGGGCCTGCTCGGACAGCGTCTTAATTTCATCCATTGAAGGCAGATTTTCGGCAAATAAGTCGATTTCCAGTTCTATAATTTGTTCCATTGATACTTCTCCCGCAATAATCTTTTATTATGCGTATAAAGGTCAATATTCTACTTCCATGCAGGCGCCGAACCAATATCGCTCCTGCTGCTATTACCCAAAGTTTGACCATTATAAGCATAAAAGCAGCTTTTGCAACTTTTTTTTTAGTTACCTTGTTCTGTTGGGTATTTAGGTTGATTTACAGCAAATTCCAGCTTTTTTCTTTGGACCTGCCTATTGCTGTTGTCCGGCTGCTTTACGAGGCAGTTTTGCTCGCCACTGGTCAGCTTTTTCCGCCTTACCCCAGGCTTCGTAGAGTCCGACGATCTTGCCTATCGATTCTACCGTGACTTGAT
>CBDURK010000009.1:0-17865 GCA_965369645.1 uncultured bacterium
CCTATGCTCGGCTGCGTTACTGATACGAGCGCGAAGTTCTGGGTGCGCACAGCCAACGAAGTGCCTGTACAGGTCCTCATCGGCACACCAAGAACAGCGAAGTCGCCAATCAGCTCGGCCATCGTCACGACAGCCAGAGAAAAAGATTTTACAGCCGTGCTTACCGTCAGGGGCTTAAAACCTGATACCCGCTACTCCTACAAACTGCTGGTGGACGGCAGGATTCAACCGAGACAGTGGACTTTCCGCAGTTTTCCAACTCCAGGGGCCAAGAGTCAATTTTGGATTGGCTTCGGCGGCGGGGCGGGCTTCACTCCGCAGTACGAAAGAATGTGGGATACGATTACCTCTCACAATCTGCATGCATTTCTCTTGCTGGGTGACAACGTATATATCGATAATCCTACAAGACAGGCGGTCCAGCAATATTGCTATTATCGGCGTCAGTCACGTCTCGAATTCAGAGATTTTGCCGCTTCGACGGCCATTTTTTCAATATGGGACGACCACGACTTCACAACCAACGATGCCGGTGGGGGACCGGAAATCCTCAGACCCTACTGGAAGATTCCCGTCTGGCGCACATTTGTCAACAACTGGAACAACCCTTACTACGCCGGAGGGGAAAATCAGCCGGGCTGCTGGTTTGATTTCTCCATCGGCGATGTCGATTTCTTTATGCTGGATAGCCGCTATTATCGTACTAAATCCAGGGTCACGAATCCCTCGATGCTCGGCGATGTTCAGAAAATGTGGTTATTAAAAAAATTGAAGTCCTCCAAGGCAACTTTCAAAGTGCTCGCCTCGCCCGTGCCCTGGTCTTATGGCGCCAAGCCGGGCAGCCGGGACCCATGGCAGGGTTATAAAACAGAACGAGAGCAGATTTTTTCTTTTCTTGAAGCCAACAATATTGACGGAGTAATACTCATCTCAGCCGACCGCCATCGCTCCGACATCTGGAAGATTGAACGGCTTAATGGATATGACCTGTATGAATTCGAAAGCTCAAAACTGACCAACATCCACACACACAAAGTAATGCCCGACTCTTTATTCGGCTACAATAAGAAATGCTCATTCGGACGGCTTCAGTTTGATACTTCAATACCCGACCCACAGGTAACCTACAAAATAATCAGCATCGATAACGAGGTCATCTATACGTTTTCCCTCAAAAAAAGTCAGTTGACCGGCAAAAATACCAAATAAAGATGGCCCGGACAACACCAAAGGTTTCGTAAAAACTTGCATAAATATCCACCATGAGATACAATGTCTAAAATAAGGAAAAGAATAAGATTTAATCAGAGGTTGGGAAGCTAAAAATGGCCAAGCAATCAAATACGAAAAAAGCCAAGGCAATCTGTAGTTTCTGCGGCAGAGCGGCAACTCAGTCTGATACTCTCATAGAAGGCCCCAGCAAAGTCTATATTTGCCCGGAATGTGTTGAACTATGCCATAATATCATCAAGCAAAACCGCAAGCAATCCAGTATAGGCAGCGTGAGTCTTGAAGAAATGCCCAAACCGAGAATGATAAAAGAATATCTGGATCAGTACGTAATTGGGCAGGAACATGCCAAGAAATATCTTTCAGTGGCGGTCCATAACCACTACAAACGGCTGATGCACACGGACAGCAACGACAACGATGTTGAGATAGACAAATCCAATGTTCTTTTAATCGGCCCGACCGGCTCCGGCAAAACACTTCTTGCCAAGACACTTGCAAATAAACTGGAAGTGCCCTTTGCAATATGCGACGCGACAACAGTTACCGAGGCCGGATATGTCGGCGAAGACGTTGAAAATTTTCTGCTTCGATTGCTCCAGGCCGCAGACTACGACATAGAAACGGCACAACGGGGAATCGTCTATATCGATGAAATAGATAAGGTCGGCAAAACCTCTCAGAACGTCTCAATCACACGTGACGTATCCGGAGAAGGCGTCCAGCAGGCCCTGTTAAAAATGCTCGAAGGTACCACGGCAAACATCCCGCCCCAGGGCGGCAGAAAACACCCCGAGCAGTCGTACATACAAATCGATACCACGCAGATACTTTTTATATGCGGCGGAACCTTTGTAGGCCTGGAAAATATCATCAAAAAGCGACTCGGCAAAAAAATGATTGGATTCGATTCCGAACTGGCCGGCAAAACCGATGAAAAAGCCGAGTACAGTGATATCTTGCAGCAGGTGGTACCGGAGGATATAATCGAGTATGGAATGATTCCTGAAATGGTGGGCCGGCTTCCTGTAATTACAACTCTTACAACTCTCGATGAAAATGCGCTTATAGACATTCTGACTCAACCGAAGAATGCGCTCTGCAAGCAGTATCAAAAATTTTTCCAGATGGAAAACGCCGAGCTTGAGTTTACAGATGACGGCCTTCACGCCCTGGCTCAGAAAGCCCTCAAGCGTGACACCGGCGCCCGGGCATTGCGTGCTATCACAGAGGAGTTGATGATTGACCTGATGTACCAACTGCCCGATGAATCAAAGCCCGCGAAATACATAATCAACCGTGATATTGTCGAGGGCAAAGCCGAACTGTTAACAGCAAAACAAACAACAAAGAAAGAATCGGCCTAAAAAAGCTCAAATTGTTAGATTTGAGGTTAAATATGCTGTCCAATCCTCAAGTAATTGAATCACTTGTACAAAAAATTGTTGAAGCTGTACACCCATTAAAGATAATTCTTTTTGGTTCATACGCTCGCAACAATGCAAATCCGGAAAGCGACATTGATGTTCTGGTCGTGATGCCTGAAGGTGCTCATTGCCGGCAAACTGCACAACTGTTATATCGGAGAATTACAGGTTTAGGAGCTCCATTTGATATATTAGTGACAACACCGGATGCCTTAGAAAAACATAAAGATAATATCGGCTTAATTTATCGAACTGTTCTCAAAGAAGGAAAAGAAATATATGCCGCATGAGGGTAATTTTTCAGGGAGCCCGGCCGACTGGTGATTTTGAGCCTGTGGATGAAGAAGAATACAAAGAGACGGTACGATTAGCTGAAACAGTTGTTCTATGGGCGGAAAGAATTATCCAACAGCAAAAAGATAATGTCACTTGAATATGAGATGGTTGGATTATTATTGTGAATAAGGTCCGGGCACAAAGAAATCGTACATTAACACTCAGCCAGGCAGAAGCAGAGCAATACAGCAAGGATTTAATTCATATTTCCAAATCTGCTGCTGTAAATACCTTCAAGAACAAAATAGTAAACCAGGACACTTTCGAAGTACTTACTTTTCTGGGAGAGAAATTTGTTGACCTGCTTATACTGGACCCGCCATACAATCTTACAAAAACCTTTAACTCCACCACCTTTAGAAAAAAGAGTATTGCCAAGTACGCCGAATGGCTCGAAAACCTGATGGTCAAATTACTGCCCACACTTAAAAACACGGCCTCGGTCTATGTTTGCTCTGAGTGGTATTCGTCAACGGCGGTCCATCTTGTGCTGGATAAGTTGCTTAAGGTAAGAAATCGAATCACCTGGGAAAGGGAAAAAGGCAGAGGCGCAAAAAGAAACTTCAAAAACGCCTCGGAGGATATCTGGTTCGCGACTGTCTCTGACGATTACGTATTCAATGTTGAAAACGTAAAGTTAAAACGCAGAGTGCTCGCACCATATACCGACAAAAACGGCGAACCAAAAGACTGGCTCAATACATCCGACGGCCAGTTTCGCCTCACGCATCCGTCAAATTTATGGAACGATATCACCGTGCCCTTCTGGTCGATGCCGGAGAACACAGACCACCCGACACAAAAACCCGAAAAGCTGTTAGCTAAATTAATCCTTGCAAGCACGAATGAAAACGATTTCGTATTCGACCCATTTATGGGCGTCGGCAGCAGTCTTGTTGCGGCAAAAAAGCTGAATCGTAAATTCTTTGGCCTTGAGATTGAAACCGAATATTGCATGCTCGCCGCAAAACGCCTGCACTTAGCAGGGCTTGACATGACAATCCAAGGCTATAGCGACGGGGTATTCTGGGAAAGAAATACACTAAAGGGGCAAAAACAAAAGACAAAAATGCCCGTTGCTTCAACGAGACGATCGAAAAAAAACTCTCTCGTCTCAGAGCCTCATCTTGTGATTTAGCTTGAAAATAATACCTTATTCGACCACTCTCACTGTTGAAATACCCTCTTCCAACAGGTCATATACCAGTTTCACCTGGCCGTTGTACATCCTAATACATCCTCGTGAATCCGCCTTGCCTATTTGTTCCGGGTCCTTTGTGCCGTGGATACCAAAACCAGTCCTGCCTTTAGCGTTACCTTCGAGACCATCCAGGCCTATCCATCTTGAGCCCAAAGGATAGTCCGGGTCCTCGGCATAATACATTTTGTGTGAATCCGGGTCCACCCATGGGGGCTGGATGAGCTTTCCCACTCCAGCAGACCTGACCCGCCAGAGACCGGTTGGTGTATCATGTCCGGGCTTGCCCAGACCAATACGAAAACTACGAACAAACGTTTTATCCTGAAGATACAAGTCCATAGTAAAAGACGAACGATCCACTCTTACATGGAACGGGCCATTGACGACTTTAATCGTATCGCCGGCCCGCAGTACCTCGGGCCTGCTGATTTTGTTAATTCCCAAAAGAATTTCCCAGGGGACTTTATACTTCTTTGCAATGGTAGAAAGTAAATCACCCGACTTGACCTTGTAACTGCCGCAAAGCTTGTCATCAGGATAAATAGTCTTGCCGAACAGCCATTTATCAGCAAGATCGGTCAACTGCTCCTTCACATAAGCCCGCTGCTTTTTATTCAAAGGCATTCGAAATGCCTCGGTCAACTTTGTACGGGCATCTAT
Source organism: uncultured bacterium (assembly GCA_965369645.1). Taxonomy (GTDB): domain Bacteria; phylum Planctomycetota; class Phycisphaerae; order Sedimentisphaerales; family Anaerobacaceae; genus NIOZ-UU13. Next base: position 4,855 of record CBDURK010000009.1, read on the forward strand.
AACCCTCTCGGGCTCTTCTCTGAGCAGCGCCGCGGCTTCGGCAATGAGCGATGCAGCTTCCGAATTAGGTGCAAAATCCCGCAAAGGTGCAATTTCAGTCACAACCGGTTTCATTTCAACTACCGGCAATTTTGGTTCCGGCTCAGGTATCCGCTCCGGTATTGGCTCCGGTATCGGTTCCGGCAGGCGTTCCGGCAATGGTTCCGGTTCGGGCTCCTTAGCCACCTCCGGCTCTTTTTCCATTATTTCCGGCATTTCGGAATCAAGTGTTGCACCATTAATATCATCCGGACTTGTACCTTTGCCTAAAAAACCATATCTAACAGCTATAACGGCACCAAAGATAAGTAAAACCAGAATGACATATCTCCAGCGTTGCTGGGGTCTTCGTCTGCTTCGCAGACGATGAGAACGACGAGCCATTTTATTCTCCTTTAGCGTTATTGGATTCCCGCATCACGGGATTCCTTAATATATATTATTTCCTTTTCCGTAACTACAATATCTACGGGTTCATCATGGTCGGCCACCGGTATTTTATCAACTAACTGCTCTGCAAAACCAAATCCACATCTGGAAGCCTTAAGTTCGTTATTAGCAAAAAACCTGTCGTAATAGGAACCGCCACGACCAAGCCGATTGCCATTTTTGTCAAATCCCAATCCGGGGGTTACCACCAAATCAATCTCCTCAAATGCCACCGGTACCCTTGCTATCGGATTTTTCAGGCCTGATGCTTCGGTCGAAATCCCCTTTTCCAGTGAGTTTATCTGTACAGCTATCATGTGCCTTTGCTGCCAGGAAACTTTTGGCACTGCTACTGCCTTACCAAGCTGCCAGGCGCTAAGTATTGCCTCGGACGTATCAACCTCGTGCGGAAGAGACAAAAACATCATAATCAACGACGCACTTTTAAATTCTGGTATCGAAACCAAATTCCGGCAGGCTTTCCGGCTTTTTTCACTTCTCTGCCGGGACGTTATAGAAAGCAAACAGTTTTGTAACTCCCGGCGCAACTGAGCCTTGTCCATTTACCTATCCTTCTCTACGGTATTGCCTTCGACAGGTTTGCTGTTTTGTATCAAGCTTTGCAACTTTTGTAAATAGCGCTTAATATTTTTTTCACAACCAATATCTTTCGGCATGTAATATTTTGTCTTCACTTGGGCCGGAAGATATTCCTGCGGCACGAAACCGTCTTTAAAGTTGTGTGGATACTTGTAATCAGCCCCAAAACCCATCTTTTTTGCAGCCGCATAGTGGCTGTCTTTCAAATGTTTCGGGACTTGTATAGTCGGCTGCTGTTTTACATCCGACATCGCCGACCATACAGCACAAGCTGCCGCGTTCGATTTCGGGGCACAGGCAATATACAAAGCCGCCTGAGCTAATACCAACTGCGCTTCCGGCAAACCAACAAACTCAGATATCTGAACCGCCGCGGCAGCTAACACAGTTGCCATAGGATCGGCGTTTCCCACGTCTTCAGCGGCACAAATCGCAATCCGCCGGGCGATAAATCGCGTATCTTCCCCACCGGTTAACATACGAGCAAGCCAGTAAACCGTGGCATCAGGGTCTGAACCCCGCATGCTCTTCTGCAAAGCACTTGCGAGATCATAGTGCGTATCGCCCGTGCCGTTGTAGTTAATCGTCTTCTGTTGTATCGACTCGGTCGCAACTTCCAGATTAAATTTTATTTTCGCGTTGGGTTTTCTGGCCCCCTGCGACAAAACGCCCACCTCAAGAGCCGTCAGGGCTTTTCTGGCATCCCCATCGCACATAACGGCTAAAAAATTCAGTGCTTTCTGATCCGCCTCTATATCAAGCTTACCGAGTCCGCGCTGGGAATCGTTAATTGCCATCTTCAGCAATTGCACAATATCTTCCTGTTTCAACGGCTCGAAATGAAATACCGTGCTGCGTGATATAAGGGGCGAATTGACCGAAAAAAAGGGATTTTCGGTAGTGGCACCTATGAGGATCAAAATGCCCGCCTCGACATCATCGAGCAGGACATCCTGCTGTGCCCGGTTGAAGCGGTGAATTTCGTCGATAAAGAGCACTGTCCTCGTTTTGTCCCCTGCGAGTCTGCCACGGGCGTTCTCGATTATCTGCCTAATATCTTTCACGCTGGCCGCAGGAGCGCTTAAATAGTAAAAATCTGCCTTCGTATAGTTCGCAATTACGTTCGCCAAAGATGTCTTGCCGACCCCCGGAGGACCATAAAATATCAGGCTGCTGAGCCTGTCCGCCTCGAGAATTCTCGTCAATAGCTTATCGGACCCAAGGAAGTGTCTTTGTCCGATAAAGTCACCAAGCCTTTTCGGTCTCATCCGAGCAGCCAGCGGCGCTACTGAGCTAATATTTGCCTCTTCAAAACCACTGAATAAAGTTTTGGCGCCCTTTTTTTGAACCATAGTCCTATATTATATACCAGGAGAGCGAAACTGTCGAAAGTTTATTCGGAATACCAACCGAGGAACTCTGACGCCGATTTTTTGGCCTGTTGTCTAATAAACAGTAAATATAAAAAAATATAAAAAAACTATTTTTTATTTGATTTACCGTGTTGAGCCGATAAACTCCTAAGACAGGTCGTGGGTGGTTTAATCTTATAATGTAATATAGTGACGTTTCACGTAGCAGGGAAATTTTAATATGGAGATTAAGTTATTAAAGGAGATGAACATGAAGAAAGGAATTTTGTTAGTTGCCATAATTTTCTTGAGTACAGGTTTTGCCCATGCACAGGAAGGCGAGCTTAGTGGATCTATCGACGCAACCTACCGCAGCGCATATACATGGTACGGTATCGATAGGATCGTTGGGGCCCATGGCAAAGGCGTAACTGAAAGCACCCTGAATCTGGATCTTTATGGAACGGGGCTGGGTGCAAGTGTAAAGTGGGTTTTGCCTAATTCCGGTTCCGTAGGTAATGGCAGTCTTGTCAATGCCGAGGAATTATGGCTGACCTTAACTTACGGCAGCAGTTGCTATGAATACGAGACCTATGCCACTAACTACACGATCGGGTGGACGTATTATGATTTCCCGGATAATCCCAGCGATTTAGTAGATACGCAGGAATTATTTGCCACTCTTTCCTGGCCGGAACTCTGCCCGGCAGGTGTCGTCCCAAGCTACACCATTGTCAGAATGTGGAAATCTGAAAGTGGTCATCCCAGTTCTCAACCCGCATTGACTACTAATGATATTTCCGGCTGGGTACATATCCTTGGATTTGGTTACGACCTGCCCATTGAGGACCTACTGCCTGACCTTCCGGAGCAAATCCTTCATCTCTCCTCGGCAGTGGTTTATAACGAAGGAGCCGGCGGTATAGGTGTTGACCATGATTTGTCACATTCTGTCTTAGGTGTCTCTACAGATTTCGACCTCGGCAACGATCTTACTCTGACACCGGGCGTTTACCATCAACATACCTTTGAAAGGACGGTTAATGGTGATAAGGATCTTACCTGGGTCAGTGTGGGTTTGAATTACGCATTCTAAAACGACTAAGTAATATAAGTAACAAAGGCCGGTCTTAAAAAACCGGCCTTTTTTGTTTGCTCATCACATCAGCTCACGGAATGAACCGATACTATATTGTTCTGCGAGCCATAAATTTCACCGTCTCAATCAGTGCATTTTTGGCATCGTTTTCTTTAAAAAGTCGCAACACTCCGACAGACTCAGCAACAAAGTCTTGCGCCCGAGCCCTTATATATTCCAGAGAACTATAACGTTTTAACATCTTAGCCAGAGCATCTCTATCGTATTTTTCATCTGCTTGTTCGAAATATGAATTTATAACCGCCTCTTTCTCCTTCTCTTCAACCGAACTCAACAAATGTATAAAAACCAGGTTCAGCTTACGTTTGTCAATGTCATTGCCTGCCGTTCTTTTCGTTTCTTTTTCATCGGCAATTACTTCGAGCAAATCGCCGGTAATTTGATAAGCAATGCCGGCGTTTAATCCATATTCAGCCAACGACTGAGTCTGTAGCTCGGTTCCCTGTGACAAAAGCGCGCCAAGGCGGCAGGCAGTGCTAAAGATAACTGCATTTTTTTCAGTAATAACGTCAATATATTCCGCCTCGCTTAATTGCCAATTCCGCCTTTGTGCTATCTGTCTCAACTGGCCCTCACATATCCGAACGGCTGCGGCGGCAATCACCTCATTTACCTGTGGTTTGAGCCCGGCACACATCTGAAAAACCCGGCCTAACAAAAAATCCCCCAGCAACACCGCATTTTCATTACTACAAATATTATTTACCGAGGGCCTGTTATGCCGTTTTTTCCTCTTGTCGATAACATCATCGTGCAGCAGAGTAGCATTGTGTATTATCTCGATAATCGCGGCAACACGGATATGTTCGTCTGTAATTTTGCCGCAACACTTACCTGCAAGCAAAACCAGACCGGGGCGAATCATTTCGCTGCTGTTGCTGTGCACATATTCGAGCAACTGGTTCATATCCGGCGCTTCAGCAGGTCCGGTCATCTGCTCATTGATCAGTTTTTTTGTTCGTTTTAAGTGGCTATCGATAAGCCCAAAAGCAGGTATCCTGCTTTGTGAAACACCATCGGATATATTGGTAGGTAAACTCATAGTTTTAAGCTTTGAATTCCGAGTTACAACTAAAGACTCAAAACTCACAACTTTTTGCCGTGGGCATATTTGAAGAACTTTTTTCTCAATAATTTTGTGATAGGCCCCGGCTTGCCTTTGCCGATAATCCTGCCGTCAATCTCAACAATGCCAATGACCTCGGCAGCCGTGCCGGTGAGGAAAAATTCATCGCAAACATATAAATCAAATCTCGTGAGATTTTTTTCAACAACTTCAAGATTGTCTTCTTTGGCCAGCCTGATAACGACACTCCTCGTTATTCCTTCCAGTGAACCTGCTTCAGCCGGCGGTGTGAGAATCACACCATCCCTGATGATAAAAACATTATCACCGGTCGCTTCGGCCACATATCCTTCATGGTTATACATAACCGCTTCCGGGACCTCGTAGTCCAGCGCTTCAATCTTGGCCAGGATGTTATTTAGATAATTCAGGCTTTTGACCTGAGGCGGAATCGCCAAAGGATGATTGCGAACCGTAGTGGCACTGATTACTTTCATCCCAGTTTCATAAAGCTCTTCCGGATAAAGCTGAATGTTATCAGCTATGATAATTACACTGCTGTTCTCACAGACAAATGGATTCAATCCCAAAGTTCCAACACCTCGCGTAACAAGCAGGCGAATGTAACCGTCAATAATCCCATTTGCTTCAACGGTTTTTTCAATCGCACTGATGAGCTTGCCCGGGCCCATCGAGATATCAAGACGTATAGCCTTCGCCGAGCTATAAAGCCGCCTGATATGTGCCTCTAATTCAAATATTCCGCTGTTATATACACGAATACCCTCGAAGACCCCATCACCGTAAAGCAGACCATGGTCAAAGACGGATATTTTTGCATCCGCCTGGTCAACAAGTTTTCCATCAAGCCAAATTTTCAATGCCATAGCACTCTCCAACACACAAAAGCACACAAATTACAAATCCTCTATGCTCTTGTGTTCTATTTTTCCATCTACTAATTTTACTATTCTCCCGGCCCTTCGTGCAATCCTCTCATCATGTGTAACCATCACAATGGTCTGGCCGAGGCTGTTCAATTTTTCAAGCACTTCTAAGATACCATTTCCTGTCGCAGAGTCAAGATTTCCTGTCGGTTCATCCGCCAAAAGGAGTCTCGGTTCATTCATCAATGCCCTGCCGATAGCCACTCTTTGTCTTTCTCCACCTGACAACTGATAGGGCTTATGTTTAGTCCGCTGCGACAATCCAAACTGCTCAAGCAGCTCTTTGGCCCGGTTTTTAGCCCATCTGCGGCTCCCAAACCAGCCGACTATACTTTTACCGGCCATAACCGGCAGAAAAACATTTTCCAACACACTTAATTCGTCTAATAAATGATAAAACTGAAAAACAAATCCCACCATCTTGTTTCGGAACCTGTTCAGTTCGCCGCTGCTATGCCGGCTCAAATCCCGGCCCTCGAATTTGACGAGCCCCTTGTCCGGCTTATCCAACGCGCCTAATATATGCAGGAGTGTACTTTTACCGCTTCCAGAGGCCCCGATTATTGCCACAAATTCACCCTTTTTTACAGCCAGATCGACACCTTTGAGCACCGTGACCTTAGTCGCACCCATCCGATAGGATTTATGAATCCCCTCGGCCTTTAAAATGAAATCGTTATCACTCATCTAATCACCAATTAATTATGCCATTATCGCAAAGCCCATTCACATCCGAGGCAGCAATGAACAATAGTTCAATAAAACTGGTTTACCTGCAAAGTCTCTATTGGCTTTTGCTTCACCGCCTGCCAGCTCGGAATCAGTGCCCCGATCAAACAGGCAACAATCGCTGAAAGTGCAATTATCGACAGAACTTTTGGATTCATCCGGTTTGGAATATCTTCTATCGCATACATTGTCCTGTCCCATAATTGGAATCCGAAATGTTCAAAAAGCCAGGCTTCTATTCGGTTTATTTTCAACAAAAACACCCACCCGCCAAGCAGACCTATACAAGAACCTAAAAAACCGACCAAAAAAGCAAAACCGGAAAATAATTCCAAAATATCCGTATTCGAGACACCTACGCTCTTCAATATTCCAATGTCTTTAGTCTTATGGCTGATAATCATATAAAATACAACTAAAACAATAAAGACATTTGTAATCCCCACAAAAGCAAACATGACAATCAATTCGGTCTGTTCATTCTCCATTGGAGCAATGGACGAACGCCTGTAATCCTTCCAGCTTTGTACGTTAACAGTATCCAATAAGTACGCCTGTCTTTCGTTGGCCTTATCCAGTTTAAATTTTTGCCACAGCAAATCCACTTTTTCACATCCGACCCGAAGTTTGACATCAGGCTTAAACTTTATATGAAGAGCACTGACCCTCTTTACCGACCGGTCCATACCGCAAAGCCCCTGGGCCTGTTCGAAAGGCAGATAGACTAAAGAAGAATCCACACGGGCCAGGCCGCTTTGTGAAATATCGCTATAGTAAAAAGTTTTCGTATTAACAAGACCGGTACCGGCTTTTAATAAAGCGCCCCTTGAAGTAAGCGGAAAACAGCTTATGGAAAAAGCCGCACGCATCGGGCTCGAAGTAAAAAAATATTGGCTATTGGCATCACGCCTTAGAGCGACGTCAATCCCCAAAACGCACCCCAAAAGATTCGGGTCATAGGATGGCTCAAAAGCCTCGGATGCATCAGATTTATGATATTGAAGCGTTTTCCCAAAACCGGTTACCCAGCTATGCTTTACCGGGTCAATGCCCATAATTTCAAGCCCTCTGTTTTGGACCGAACCTTTGGGACTTAACAGTGCATAGCTCTTAATTACAGGCGAGACAGCCTGAACAAAATCATTCTGCTGCTGAAGTATATTTACAAATTCTTCATAATACGCAAAGCCGACTAATGATTCGGTCCCGACGACACAATCTCCCACAAAATTGTAGTTCTTTTGCTTAAAATCACTCACCAGGCCCGTCATTACTGTCATCACTACAACAACGATAAAAACGCAAAGTGCGACTGCAAGCACAGCAAAGTGCGTTATTCGTCTTTTAAGAAAATACCTCAATGCAAGAATAATCTTGTGCATATCTCAATCACTAACGATATTCATTACTCATATCTTAGAATCTTAACCGGCTTTGTTGCGGCGGCGACAATCGCCGGAATCAAAGCCCCAATAACCGCCGCTACAATTGCCAACAAAACGAAACACAAAGCCCAGTACCAATCAACCTCATCCGGTATTTTGCTAAACATATATACACTACTCTTCCACAGCTTAAGCCCGAAGATAATGCTTATCCACTCCTCAATCTTATTTATGTTCTTTGTAACAATATATCCCAACCCGACCCCAAACAACGAGCCGATAAATCCAACACAAGCGCCAAAGCCGACAAAAATCCAGGCGACAGAGCTTCCCGCCGCTCCGCAACTTTTTATTATGGCAATATCTTTCTGCTTAAGCCTGACTATCATATAAAATATGCAGAATATCAGCATAACAACACCAAGGCTCACAACACCAAATATCAACAACAAAATCCCCATTTGCTTTCGATATGCCTGGACCATCGGTCTTTGTATCTGTTTAGCCGTCATAATATCAGCATTGATAAGGTACAGGTCGCCCCCCAGCTCGTCTTCAACAAAACTCTGCCATACGCCACGAATTACAGCCACAGCCACATCAGGGTCGATATCTTCTGCGAGTTTGATTTGAATCTGGCTGGCAACCGGTAACTTCTCCTCTGGGTATAAATATTTTCTCAACTCTTCTATGGGAAGATAAACACAACTTTTATCAAATTGATGGACTCCGGTTTCAACGACATCCGCAATTGTAAATTTTATCACTCTTCTTTTAATTTCTGCTCTCGTTCCGCTGTCCGGGTCTGCCGGGGATACGGTCCCGGTAGTAAGAACAACTTCCTCACCGAACATCTTTTCAACCGCTTCAATATCATATTTATCGGTCTTTTCGTCGGGTTCCGCTACAACACCTATTCCCACAAAGCCTCCGACATTGTTTTCAGAGCCTTTAATATCGAAAGATGGTTTACCACCTGAATCTTTTTGTCTGAGCAAAAAGCGGTCAAAGCCCATCACTTTGACCCGTCGAACAGGCTCAATCCCCCACACTGCCACCGCACGCACGTTACCCTTGCCCAAAAGTAACAGGCCCTCGGCCTTAAGCATCGCCGTTGCCGCCTCTACTGCCTCTGTTTGCTCCAATCGCTCGATAAACCGCCCGTATTTTGCAAACTTGGCCGAGGGATTAAAGCTGTCAGAAGGGTCAAGAACCACATCGCCTATTGCCTCAACAGCCGCTTGCTCGAATACATTGATAAAACCGGTGAACAGGCTTGAAACGATTATCAGCAACGACACAGAAAGCGCAACGGCAGCGATGCTAAGAAATACTATCTTTTTCTTGCGGAGATAGCGCAGCCATAAGAATATTTTCAACATCGCATTTTCCGTAAGTATTTAACCGCTAATGTTGGAGCCCCGAATTTTGCCCGGGTTTCAACTCTGACCTTTTGCAGGTCTCAGTAGAGGAAACAGCACCACGTCACGAATGCTCGCGACACCGGTGAGCACCATAACCAATCTATCAATCCCAATACCCAATCCTCCGGCCGGAGGCATGCCGTATTTCAACGCCGTGATATAGTCCATGTCCATCTTCGTCAGTGATTCTTCCTGTCCGCGAAGCTGGGTACGGAAATTTTCATATTGCTCGGCAGGGTCATTCAACTCCGTATAAGCATTCGCCAATTCCATCCGGGCGATAAACAATTCAAACCGCTCCGAAAATTGGGGATTGTCTTTTCTGCGTTTGGCTAAAGGACACAGCACCGCCGGGTAATCTATCACGAATGTCGGGGCTACTAAATTGTGCTCAACAGTGGTCTCAAATACTTCATTGACGACCACCGCATCATCCACATCCGCTTCCAATCCGAGCTGTTTTGCTTTTGCCCGGACAGCCTCGATGTCATCAATATCGCAACCGCTGTATTCTTTCAGCAGCTCTGAGTATGTGGCCCGACGCCACGGCCGGGTAAAATCTATCGTCATATCACCGAACTGTACCTGTTCGCTTTCGCAGTATTTCTCTACACAAAGCCCGAAAATCTCTTCGGTCAAATCCATCATTACATTGTAATCGCCGTAGGCCTGATACACTTCGAGCATTGTAAATTCCGGATTGTGCCGCCGGCTCAATCCTTCGTTGCGGAAATTTCGATTTACCTCAAAGACTTTCTCCATTCCTCCAACGAGCAGTCTCTTTAGAAACAACTCCGGCGAAATCCTCAAAAACAAATCCATGTCCAGGCTATTATGATGTGTTATGAAAGGCTTGGCCGCGGCTCCTCCGGCTATCGTCTGCATCATCGGAGTTTCGACTTCCAAAAATCCTTTGGATTTGAGAAGCTCGCGAATTGTATAGATGATTGCGCTGCGGTTTTTGAACCGCTCCATCACTTCAGGATTAGCCCACAAATCCACATATCTCTGCCTGTACCGCTGGTCAATATCCGCCAGTCCGTGAAATTTTTCCGGCGGCTGCAGCAGGCACTTGCTTAGAAAAACAACATCGTCAACCCATATCGTAATTTCACCGGTTCTGGTCTTTCCCAACTGGCCGGACGCACCGATTATGTCACCAAGATCCAGCAATTTCGCCAGCGACCACTGCTCAGCCAGAAGCTTTTTGCTCAAGCCGACCTGGATAGTGCCGCTTCGGTCGCGCAAAGTTATAAAAATCAGCTTCCCAATGTCCCTTAACAGCACAATCCTACCGGCACATTTGGCCTGCTGGCTGTCGTCTTCATCCTTAAATCTCAGCTTAACATCTTCGGCGGGCTCGGCTCCCTCATATCTGCCGCCGTAAGGATCAATTCCAAATTCTTTAATACGTGACAGTTTCTCCTGCCTTTGCTTCTCGAACTTGTTTGCCTCGTTAGAAACCTCTTCTTGCTTCATATTTTTATAATTCCTTTTACAGGCCCTATCGTAGAATTTCTAAAGGGGCAGATCCTCTGCATTCGTAAAATTCACACATATTCACAGCCGCGAGTCAATGACGCCGAGCCAGCGCCGGAGCCTCAGCCTGAATCAATTTACTCCTGACAACCAAAAGACCAACCGCCAATTGCGGGTCAGCATCGAGGGTTTCCTCGACAGTATGTTTGTTCTGCTTATGGTTGGCGTTATTGTGGTTGGCCTGAACCAGCACATCATTATCTCTCTGCATCTCGATCATTTTTTTAATTTCATTGCTTTTGAGTTCAACTTCGACATTCGGCCCGACACCCCAATCATCCCTGCCAAGTTTCCTTACTGCATCTTTGCTTTCAACCCGCTGGTCGGAAGGTAAATGGTAATACGCCATCGTATATTTCAACTGTGCTCCTTTGCCGGGATAGCCCGTTATCCCCTGCACGCTGCCTTTGCCGTGTGTCCTTGTTCCTACCAGAGTAGCACGCTTATATTTTTTATCCGCCAAGGCCCCGGCCACAATCTCCGAAGCACTGGCCGAGCCGGAATTTACCAGTATAACAAACGGATAATTCGGATGCGTATTTCTCCTGCGTGCATTCTCATAAATCGGCATCTTGCCAAATCCCCCTTGTCGCTTGACTATCAATCCTTCTTCGATAAATTTATCAACCACCGCAACTGCGCTGTCTAAAAGACCGCCACTGTTGGACCGCAAATCCAGAACCAATCCCCTCAAACCCTGTGATTCGAGTTGAAGCAATACCTTCTCTAATCTGGCAGCGCTTTCAGAGGCAAAACTCGTGAGGCGGACATAACCGATCTTGTTCTTCTGGTCAATCATATAACGCCATTGCCCCGAATCGGTCCTTTGCCAGCCGCGAATTGTCGGAACAATTATCCTGTCCCTTGTTATCGTAATATCCTTGGTATTTTCTTCGCCGGGCCGCTCTATCGTCAATACAACTTTTGTACCTTTCGGCCCCGTTATCTTATGAACCGCACAGCTAAGAGTCATATCCTTGGTTTTAAGCCCGTCCACCGCTTGTATTACGTCTCCTGCATCGAGCCCGGATTTGTATGCCGGCGTATCAGGCAGCAGGCTCGCTACCGTCAATAATCCTTTGGGCTTCGAAATCTCTATCCCGATACCTGTAAACTCACTGGTCATCATTTTTTCAAAATCCTGCACCTGCTTAGGCCAGATTATCACCGTATAAGGGTCAAGTGAAGCAAGCGACGCCTCTGAAAACTGCGCAATCAATATTGATTGCGGCAAATCCACAGTCCTTTCGTTCAACCGTAGAACCTCTTCAAAAATCCTTATAAACTTTCGCTTGTCAACACCCCGAGCACTTTCAGAAGCCGACTTGACTTCATCCGACAGCGCATCTAATGACGCCAACCAGTTAGCAAGCTTCCTACGATCAGGCGGCATAAACAGCTCTGTATCAGAACTGTTCGCTTTGTTCTTTTGTGAATCCAGACTAAATCGAGACGGCGCCCCGATTACCTCTCCTAACAATTCGCACCGCTCAATTGCTTTGTTCGCCATTTGTGTGTAATCAATAGCATTGACGTAATACAGGTCTAAGAAAAAAATCGTGCGAATAAATATATCTTTCTCAATGCCCGAGAAACGCTCCTCGCGGGTCTCACAGGGACTGTCCTCAAAAGATATAGCAATAGCAGCCTTATCCAGAAGCTGGTCGGCATAATCCGAATACCCTTCATTGTCCCGGTCTATCGCCATCAGCCAGGCGTAGCAAGTTGTGTATGCCTCAAGCCATTTGCCCTCAACCTCTAATTTGGCGGCCCTATCAATCGCTTTTTGCAAAATCTCTTTGACGGACGAATCAGACAGAAGCTTCTCTTTCTGTGACTCGTCTGCAAACTCACACGCCTGGTTGATGACCGAAAGCGCATCAACAATATCATTGACATCGTTTATGTCATCAATATCCTTCTCAGTGTTAAACTTTTCCAGCTCTGCCAACTGCTCTTCATAAGCGTCCTTTAGTGCTATACGGCGTTTCTCTTCTGTCACTTCATACTCGGAAATAACATTCGCCAGTTGGCTGATTGCTGCACTATTAGCTTTATTGCTTCTCTTGACAAGCCCTCTTGCGCCGGCAAAATCACCTTCATAAATCTCTGAACAAATCCGTTCTACCAGTACAGCAGACTTACTCCCAACCGCTACCGAGGCGGACTGTAACGCTACGGCATTGTTCGTGTGAACCGTAAAGCCATAACAGGCAAACAACAAAAATGTTGCAACACAGCATAGACTAATTAAGTATGTCCTTTTCATCCCAAAAACCCCGTTTCCTGAATTTCGTGAAAATAAGTAGCCCATTTTCTATTTCCGTTTTTCTAATTTCTGA
>CBDURK010000010.1:0-17786 GCA_965369645.1 uncultured bacterium
GTTCCAGCGGGCGTGCTTTGAATCGGCTGTAAACCTTCGGTACCGAGCAGTATGTACACTTAAATGGGCAGCCATCAGTGAGCTTTAGTACGCCGGCACCGAGTTTCTGGTACGGTTCCCATAGAGCGGGCTGGTCAGGGTCGGGATTGATTCGGAGATACTCCCACAGCGGCTCAAGATTAGTGCCATGGACTAAAAAATCCGCCCCTGATTTTTCTGCGTGATTACGGCAGAGGGTTACATAGTTGCCCCCTAAAATAATTTTTGCTTTCGGGCTGGCTTTGCGAATATCTCCGATGACTTCCCAGACGCCTTTGTACCAGTAGGTCATTGTCGTCTGTATAAAAACGAAATCGAAGGGCCTCTCCGTTGTAAGAAAATCCTGGAAGATATTGCGGGGCAGGCCGAACCGCCGAAAGTATCGCTGGATAGATTCAAGAGGTTTTGGGTTTGGGATCTTTTGGGAATAAAATCTGCCTCGGTTCCACCGGTCGGATTCGAGATGTTTTTGGCTTGCTGCGAACGGATGCAGCCGATCCATATAATCGAAGAGCTTAAAATCAGCCTTGCCGCGCAGTTTTCCCGCGGCGCTCAACATGCCATAGGGCTTAAGCCAAAAATCGTAAGCAGTAAAGTCATATATGGGCGGATTTACGAGCAGAATTCTCGGTGTCATAATGTGAACGGTCATTCCTGTACAAGATTAGTTACTGCAACTGCCATCAGGTGAGTCAATCCATGATAAAGTTTCTTTTGCGGCTAATCAAGTTTTAATTTTTCAAAGCTGCTTTGCGTTATCGGCATGAAGTTGTCTTAAACCTATGCTTTTTGTGCCCGTGAAAATTATTTGATATCTTTATGAGCAGCACGGAAAGTACAGCGTTAGGGTACTTATCAATCAATTAAAAGCTTTTGACTTTATAGTCGGGATTGGGTGTGGGCATTTGTGCATCTACTTCTTTTCGCCAGTCTGTTAGCATTTTGTGCAACTCGGCGGCTTTGCCGGGCATGTTGTTAGCGAGATTATTCTTCTCACCGATATCTTGCTTAATGTTGTACAGTTCCAGCCGATTGTCTTCGTAAAATTCAATCAGTTTATAATCTCCAGTTCGCACAGCTCCACCGGGACTTCCGCCCTGATTACCATAGTGGGGGTAGTGCCAGAATACGGCTTTGCGGGGCAGGGATTTTTTGCCCTTGAGCAGAGGTACCATGCTTACGCCGTCGATGTGCTGTTTTGGTTTGGGTGGAAGAGATGCCATCTCAAGCATCGTTGGATAGAAGTCGGTACTGATTACAGTTTCACTGCATAGGCTTCCGGGCCTGGTTACGCCGGGCCACTTTATCATCATCGGCTCTCGGATTCCGCCTTCGTACAGCCAACCCTTGCCCGCCCGCAGCGGCAGGTTCGATGTTGGGTGGCCTTCGGAGGTGCTTAATCCGCCGTTGTCGGACATAAACATAACTACAGTTTCATCCGCCAGATTCTGCTGATCCAGGGCGTTGAGGACTTTGCCTACGGCCTGGTCCATCGCTTCTATCATACCGGCGTACACGGCGTGGTTCTGGAGTAATCGAAGCTTTCGACTTCCCTCGGCGCCCCATACCGGAGTCTGAGAGATTATGGAATCTGCTTTCTCCTGGTATTTACTTTTGAGGTCAGGCCGGGCCATCAGTGGTGTATGCACCGAGTAAAACGAAAGATATGCGAAAAATGGTTCGTTTCGGTGCTCTTCAATAAATGCGGCGGTTTCCGAAGCCAGCCTGTCCGGCAGATGCTCGCCATCAGGGCCGTCCGTTAAGCGAGGATTACCATAGGGTGAGAAGTACCTTTTACCGCCGTAAGGTCCGCCTCTGTCGATGCCGCCTTTGTTGACGTCAAAGCCCTGATGCTCGGGCCAAAAGTCCTCCTTTCCGAGGTGCCATTTGCCTGCGAAGAAGGTTGCGTAGCCGGCTTCTTTGAGTGTCTCGGCGATAGTTACTTCGGCCAGCGGCATTTGGTCGAGGTATTCAGCGGGATTCAATTTTCCCCGCCGTCCGCCTTTGAGATAATCTGTAAGGTTCAACCTCGCGGGGTATTTACCCGACATTATACTTGCCCGTGTCGGTGAGCAGACCGGGCAGGCGGCATAAGCGTTAGTGAATCGCATGCTGCCTCTGGCGAGTTTGTCGATATTGGGAGTTTCGTAAAAGCTGCTGCCGTAACAACCGAGGTCCTTCCAGCCTAAATCATCAACGAGGAAAAAAACGAAATTAGGTTTTTTCTTAGGCCGTGGAGTTGTCACGTTACATGCCGGAACGAGCAGCGATGCCGCTCCCATTCCCATCATTTTCAAAAAGTTGCGTCTGTTAAGAAAAGTGTCTTTCATAGTGCTTCCCTTACAAATGGTTTTGCGGGATTTTTTCTTATGCAATTTTGTAGGTTTTTAGGCGGTTTGTCAAACCGCTTCCGGAGAGAAATCACTGGATCATTTCGGCCAGGCCAGAAGAAATGTCTCTGCGCGGGGGTGGGCACCAACGTGGCCGTCCAGAAAAGCGCAGTTGCCCTTACCTCCCAGCGGGTCCTGTGACGGGGCGTAATGAAAGCCGCCAATGACGTCCCAGAACTCTCCGACACCTTCCGGACCGGGTTGAATGAGCCGGTAGCTTCCAGTTTGGCTGAGCCATCCCTGTATCATGGAGTCATTGCCGGGAATCATGTAGGTATCATTCAGGCCGGAGACGTTGTATCGCGTATCTACCAGAGCACTTTCTTCGGTGAAGGAAAATGTTTCCGCAAGGTGCTTTACGTCGGAGATTTTTTTTACGGCCGAATCCTTGACGCCTGCGCTCGGACTGCCCAGATAAGCGTTCATAGTATAATTATACCAGGGCTTGTAGTTTCTGAGGTTACCGGCATCGGCTTGATAAAAATGGTCCTGGGAAGCCCTGACAGCTATGCGCTTAAAAGTCGGGCAGATAAAGGCTTTTGCGTTCTGTAGATAGGGAAAGAAGGTACTGGCATATTCCGGATGTTCTTTGAGGTTCAGGTCACCATTGCACCATCGAAGGTGTATGGGGCTGCTGAGTCCCGCCTCCACCGGGTAAGGTGATGTCTGGGAAAAATAACAACCTTGCGGATTAATGAATCTGTCGTCATTATCATCGGCGTACATCTGTGTCGCAAGAGTATAATTCTTCAGGTTCGATTTACAAACTATCCTCTGCCCCTGTTCTCTTGCCTTATTAAGAGCCGGCATGAGGATTGCCATAAGCACGGCAATAATGGCGATTACGACCAACAGTTCGATTAGTGTGAATCCTTTTTTTCGCATCGTAATAACTCCTCACTAAATTTCTATTTGCGGTCGGATGCTCATCGATATTATCAAGTATGCACTATTATTTTACTTTTTAAGTTAGATTTTTGCAAGCAATGATAGGGAAAATATCAATGCTTACCGGCGCCGATGCAATACAGGTTTTTATCTGTTCTTATGAAAAACTGGCCATTGCTGATAGCCGGTGAGGCGTAGGTATTTTCTCCCAACTCATTGCGAGCAACGATATCAAGTGCCTGTCCCGGTTTGACGACTGTCATAACACCTTTGTCGGATAAGAAGTACACCAAACCGTCAGCCGATACTAATGAAGCACTATAGTGCCTGCCTAATTTTTCCCGCCAGAGACTTTTTCCGGTCTTTGCCTCGAAGCATGTTGCAATTCCTGGATCGGAGACAATTAGAAAGTACGGACCAAAGGCAATCGGACTTGGAACATACGAACAGTCCCGGTCTTTCTGCCAGAGAACATGCGTATCGGTTACGTTGCCATGTCCGTCCGGGCGAATCGCCTGTATAAAATGTTTGGGATAACCGCATGTCATAAAAAGCAGTTCTCCGTTATAGACTATTGATGCAACGAACTGCTCGGTAGGGCCGTCAATTATCCAGTGCTGCTCGCCTGTGTCGGGGTCGTAACTGGCCACGCACATGGTTCCTGAAAGAATCATCTGGTTGCGTCCTTCGATTCGCCGGATAATCGGAGTGCAGTAGCTTCGTGTTTTATTAGGCCGGGGAGTTTTCCAAATGGTTTTTCCTGTTGACCGATTCAGGGCGACGATATACGAGGCCCCATCGTGGTCCCCGTTGACGATGAGCTTGTCTTTATAGATGACCGGGCTCGAACAATATCCGTGTATGCTTGCAAACGCACCGGGGCTGACCTCCCAGAGATTATTACCATCAAAGTCATACGCTGCTATGAACATCTTATCGTTATCGAGAAAACTTACATACACTCTCTCGCCATCTGTAGCGGGAGTTGACGATGCAAAGCTGTTGAGGCGATTAATCCGTTCCAGCGGAGCTTCAAGGACCATGCGCTGCCAGAGTATTTTGCCGTCTTTGCGGTCGAGGCACATTAGTATGCGCTGCTTTTGTTCTTTACCGGCGGTTACTACAAAGATACGCTTTTCCCAGACAATCGGTGAAGCATGTCCCTTGCCGGAGATGGGAGTTTTCCATAGGACATTCTGTGTGCCGCTCCATTTGACGGGCACATTTTTTTCATTGCTTGTTCCATCTCCTCGCGGCCCTCGCCAGCCGGGCCAGTTTTCAGCTAAAGCCGCATCCGATAGAACGAACATCGGCGTCATCGCCAAACATATCAAGGTAAGAATCTTTCGGTTGATAATTTTAGCTACTCCTTAAAGTCTAAGTTGTATTTAATCCTGACCGGCTGTTGTACAGATTCAGGTACCGAGAAGAACTTCGGCGCCTTTTCCCTGTTGGATCAGTGGTACATAACTTTCCAGAGATTGCAGGACTGTCGAATCGGTCAGGTCGATAGTTGTCTTCTTTTCATGTGCCATGTATCCAGCCATAACGAGCAAAGTAATCAGCCGGCCGTATTCGAAATCGAGCATACCACTTTTGCCCTGTTCAAAAGCTGATAATGTGTCCCGCCATTCCGCTATATAACCATATAAATCCGGCTCATTGTGATGAAGCAGCAAGGCTCCCCGGCTGGCCTGAGATTTTTCGAGTGCAAGCTCGCTATCCGCAACGGCAATTGCCGCCGCGTCGCTGATAAACATACCCGCAGGCGACTGCAGTGAGTTGACGGTGTAGGAATAACCCGGGCCGAAGGCCTCCATAAGTAGTCTCAGGCCGGGTGCGTCATACATCCATGAGTTTGTGGCTTGTGATATACTGCAAACTCCGGTCTCTGGGTCTTGGAACTCTATGGTAACGTTTGAATAGTCCTCGGCAGGTGTGGCTTTGTAATCTACGCCTCTTTCCTTTAGTTGGCTAATCCACGGTTCTTTACCCCACTTTAGCAGAGCCATATTAGCAGTAGCTGAAACAGGGGTGAGATAGTCGGGGGCTTTGCCGCCCGGCGTCAGCATATACATACCGACGGCTATGCTGTGGCAGCCCATATCGCAGCAAACACCGCCTCCCTGTGTTGTCGGGTCCCAGAACCATGGTTCGTGCGGCCCACCGTGCTCTTCTGCGCTTCGGGCCAGATGCACGGCACCCATAGTTTGTTCGACTGCTGTGAGCTGCCTCCGAGCTTCGACTACAGAGGGCATGTGAAGCTGGTTTTCAAAGTAAGCAGTGGGTACGCCGAGTGCCTTGGCCATCCTTGCCATTACATCAGCTTCCTGGAGGTTTCTGCCCAGAGGTTTTTCACAAATAATCCCCTTAATTTCGGCGCCGCCTTCTACCGCCTTGGCTATGTTGCGCATGATTTCGAGGTGGGCAAAGTTCGGGGCAAAGATGCAGACCACATCCACAGCAGCGCAAAGTTTCGCAACATTCTTGAAAACACGGGTGTCGCCCAAGCCATCTTCCTGAGCGCGTTTTGCGAGGGCTTCAGCACCTTTTGGTGCGCAAACTCCGACTAATTCGGCACCACGGACCGAACACAAAGATCGTTCGTGGAAACCGGCTACAAAACCAGCTCCAATCATTCCTATTTTTAACATTGTTGAGTTCCTTTCATAACAAGATGGTCCTGCTGTTTTTCAGGTTTAATTTTGTTTCTCAGCTAACGTCCTAAAATGATCCAGACAAAAGTTACAGATACTTCTGACAGGTGGAAAAGCCACTTTTATAACCTTAATATCTACCCTACTTTTGATGTCAGCACAACCGAAAAAACTGTCAAAATAGCAGGAAAAGGTTATTTTCCGAAAGGGAAATTAAGCTGATATGGCCGGGGCGGCAGGGGTAAATGATAGCTCCGGATAAGACTGAAGATAGGGATTTGCAAGGTTGGTATTATGGCTGATATAGGACGTTAGAGAAATCATGACAGGCAATATGGGAAATTCGTGAGCGTGGTTTCATCAAAAGATGGCACTTCATACCGAATGCAATAAATGATTGAAAATGAGCGATAAATCGTGGAAATTCAGCTCAATTCGCAGAAACTGACAAAAAAGCACACTTTTTAGACACATTTTTTGTGGGTGCCTGTGTAAATGGTCGAAATATATGAGCCGGATAATCTGTTGGAAATACCTTGGAATCGGCGAGGAATTGGAAGAGTTTTGTATATCATTAAGCTTGAAATATGAGATTTGATGTCACCTGAGAAAATGAAAAGGAGATAAGGAATGCCAGCTACAAAAGTCGCTAAGAAGCCCGTTACAAAGAAGCATATCGCCAAGAGGCCAGCCGCAAAGAAAAAAGCTGTCGGCAAAAGCAAACGTATGAGTCTGCCCGAAATAAGAATGAAGGCTCAGTATCTTGGGATAGACCCTGGTAAAATGAAGAAGCCCGAACTTATTCACAATATACAGGTTGCCGAAGGGTATTCACCGTGCTTTGGGACGTCAGGAGGTCATTGTGACTATACTGACTGCTGCTTTATTCAGGATTGCCTTAAAAATTAAGACTTTAAATTCCGCGCAAATTGCTAAAAGCGAAGGGTTTAAGTTCGGTTTTTTAGGACTATTTTGTTGACATACGGCGGTCCGTTCAGTACCGTCGTCATTGTGTTAAGAAGGAGTATCTTTACTGTCCCTCGGATGGTGCTCCTGAAAAAAAACGAGGGAGTTTATAATACAGGTTCGAAAAAAGAACCTAAGGAGAGCATTGTGGATAAAGGTAAGGTAAAGTGGTTCAATGAGCGGAAGGGTTTTGGTTTTATCGTTCCCGACGACGGTGGCAAGGATTTGTTTGTTCACCACTCAAACATCGCGGCAGAGGGATTCCGGTCTTTAGCTGACGGCCAGGAGGTAGAGTTCGAGGTTTCCGAGGGCGAGAAAGGCCCCGAAGCAACGAATGTAAGTCCCTGCTGAGTTGAATCCGGAAGTTACAAATACGGCCCCAAAGGATAATGGGGCCTTTTTTATTGGTTATTTTCGATAACGATTCCTTCGATTTCACTCACCTGGTACTTCATTAAGAGTGGCAGCTTTAAGACGTTTTTAACAGGGTGTTTTGCTGGTTGTTAAAGCTTAACAATTCAAAATATTTTAGTTTCCGCGCAAGTGATTCTTTGATATTGTACTATCTGAGAATCGGATGTTTAATGTCAGGGAATTAGAATGTGAGGTGAGATATGGATTGTCCGGCATGTGGTAAAAAGATGGAGGAGGAAAGTTTCGGTAATGCTCTGGTTGATGTGTGCAGGAGTGGATGCAAGGGGATATGGTTTGACTGGGGAGAACTGAAAGAGCTGGATGCAAGTGGCAAGGGTGCCGGAAAAGCTCTTGGTGAGGCATTGGAAAGTCCACGGGTCAATGATGCCGGGCGCGGGCCGTTGAAGTGCCCGAAGTGCGGAATGGCGATGCATGAACACAAGTACAGGAGTGCCAAAGAAGTTAATGTGGACGAATGCTACGGGTGTGGAGGGTTCTTCCTTGATAGCGGAGAGCTGCGCGAGATAAGAGAAAATTATATGAGTGATGAAGAAAGAGATGCGTATATCCGGAAGCTTGTGACTGATACCCCTATGGCTGGAGAGCCTGAGAAAGCCGGGCTTAGAGCCCAAGCGTGCCGGATGTTCGGCGGTCTTCTTGGCAGAAGATGGCCTTTCATTTGGCCGTAAGGTGACTTTTTGTTTTACGGATTTATCGGTAGAGAGGCAAAGATGCGAAATTTGAGAGTATTGGTCTTAATTGTCATGTTTGGATTGGCTGTTTGTGGATGCCCGAAAGAGGATATGGACGGAGAAAATGCAAAGACGACAGAAGGGAAGATAAGAAAGGAGGCCGTTATGGGTATTACAATACAATGGCTGGGTCATGCGAGTTTCAGGATTTGTTATGAAGACAAGGTCATATATATTGATCCGTGGAAATTGAAGGAGTCGGCCGGTGATGCGACGCTGGTGCTTGTCAGTCACAGTCACTATGACCATTACTCGCCGGAAGATATTGCTAAGGTTAGCGGGCCGGATACGAAACTAATAGCTTCGGCTGATGTTATTGCAAAAGCAAAAGCGGGAGAGGCAATTATGCCCGGACTGACGGTCGCATTGGAAGGTATTTGGTTAAATGGTGTGGCCGCGTACAATCCTGATAAGCAATTTCATCCTAAAGCGAACAACTGGGTCGGTTTCATTATCGAGATTGGGTCAACGCGGATTTATTACGCAGGCGATACCGACCTGACAGAAGAGATGAAGGTCCTTAAGGATATCGATGTGGCGCTGCTGCCTGTGGGCGGCACATACACAATGGATGCGAAGGAAGCAGCGGAGGCCACCATGCAAATAAAGCCGAAGCTGGCTATACCCTACCACTGGGGTGACATTATTGGCGAGCGAAATGATGCCGAGCGGTTCGCCGAGTCAGCAGCGTGCGAGGTGAAGATTTTAGAGGCCGGAGAGAGTGTCGGTTTTTAGTAGAAAAGCCGGCTGGGGCTAAATGCAAAAGGAGAAAAGTTATGGTAACGAAGAAAACATCGCCATGGTTTTTGTGGCCTTTTGTGGCGGTATGGAATTTATTAGCCCTTATACTGAATATAACCGGTCGTGTATTGGCAGGGATATTGGGAGTGGGATTGATGATTGTGGGAATTGCTCTTACTATGACGGTTGCCGGTGCGCCCGTAGGTATTCCGTTTGCAATTCTTGGTTTACTGCTGATTATACGGAGTATTTTTTAAGGGTCGGCTTTTTTTAACAGGTTTTGATGTTTTGTCCATAGCACGTCGAATTGCAAAATGTTTATCTGTAAGACAAACCGAAATAGAGAACAATCGCCTTGTCCAGGCAGTAGTAAATAATAGAGTTCTGAGCTTTTTGAGTAGAAAGCGTATGAATAAATTAGTAAGAGTATTAAACGAAATGAGAAATAAGATGAGACTTACAACAGAGCAGCGCCTTGTCGCATTAGAGCGGGACAGCGTAGTGCTCCATGATACAATAAAGCTTTTGCATAAGCTGCTTAAGGAGCAGCGACAGTTGATAAGCGAATATATCACGCAAACAATGATGTCTTCGAATGAAGGTGAACAAAAAGAAAATGTTTGTCCGGCAGATGCGCTATACACTTTTAAATGTAAGCGGAGATTCGAGGATATTGATAAGCATATTGAGAAAATGCGCAAATTAATGGAAGAACCAAAGCGTGGATTGAAAGCCGGTTAGCAGGGCAAAACAGAAAATGCTGTGAGTAAACTTCCGGTTGTTCGTTTGCTTATTTGGAGGGCAGTTCGAGTGTTTTTCGGCAGCGGGGGCAATCTACCTTTTTGGATTTGAAATTAGGGGGGATTTTCAGTTTTAAGCCGCATGCGCAGGTCAGGAATATAAATTGATTTACCCTTCGCATAATATCGCCGACCTGTCGCATCTGGGTTTCCTTGCGCTGCTGTTTTTTGGCTTTAACATTAGCTTCTCGTATGGCAATATCTTCCTTGGTCAGGGCGGCAACGGGGACGACTGTTTTTTTGTGGGTTACGTTCGTAAAAGCATCCGAGTAGTCTTTGAAAGAAGCACCCTGGGACATATTTCTCAGGATCTTAACCCTTTCGGAAATCGGCGGATGTGTGCTTGTCAGGTCGGATAATTTCCTCTGCTTTTTCTTTTTGAAAGGATTGGCAATGTACATTGGCGCGGTAACCTTGTTGACAGAAGCTAATTGGGGTGATGGATCATTGGCAATTTTCTCAAGGGCGCTGGCGAGCCCTTCCGGGTAGCGGGTTAACCTGGCGCCGCCGGCGTCGGCGAGATATTCACGTCTTCTCGATAGTGCAAAGTATAACAGGTATGCCATTATGGGCGCCAGAATTGCGGCGACTATTGCGATTACCAGCATAACAAGCTGTGCCTGGCCGCCACCTTTGCCGCCTGATGAATATCTTCGGCGCGAGCCCGTCATCGAACTGTAGAACATACCTCGCAGAAAGACCTGTGATAGCAAGACAATTGAGCCGAGCATTATGCCGGCAAGTGTTATAAAAAGGATATCGCGATGGAGGATATGGCTTATCTCATGCGCGATAACGCCCTGAAGTTCGTCTCGATTGAGCCGGGCCAAAAGGCCTGCGGTTACGGCGACCGATGCGGATTTCGGGCTTCGGCCGGTAGCAAAGGCGTTGGGGGCGGGGTCGTTTATGATATAGATTTTGGGCATTGCAGGCAGGCCGGCGGCGATTTTCATTTCTTCGACTATGTTGAACAACTGAGGGTGCACATCGTGTGTAACTAACTTGGCTCTGCTTGCGGCCAGAAGGATTTGGTCGCCGCTCGAAAAACTTATTAAAGTGAGCACGAGCCAAATCGCCGAAGCAATTATCAGGCCGAAAAAACCACCTTCGGAGCCGAAGAAAGCCAGGCCAATGACAAAGCCCAGGAGCATCAGTACGACTGCCATTAACACCATCAAAACGATGGAGCTTCTCTTATTAGCTCTAATTAGTTCCCACATAGTTTGCGATTTATGCTCTGGTTAATGCCACTCAAAAACAAGTTTGAGGGCATAAAATTTCTACGGACACCCTCAACAAGCTTCTGGGTGCCTTGGTTAATAATACAAAGCTCAATAATAATTAAAAGCTTACCTTCGGTACTTCACGCTCGGCGGCAATTTCAATCTCGAAGAAATCACGTTTGACAAACTTGAACATACCGGCGACGATATTCGACGGGAATATCTGAGTCTTGTTGTTGTAGAACAAGACCTGGTCGTTGTAGCTTTGCCTGGCAAAAGAAATTTTGTTCTCGGTGCTGGTCAGCTCTTCCTGAAGCGAGAGGAAATTCTGATTTGCCTTTAATTCGGGATAATTCTCAACGACCAGCATGAATTTGCTGAGAGCTTCGCCGAGAGCACCTTCGGCTTTCGAGGCGTCGCCGACTGTGTTAGCTCCCATAGCCCGGCTTCTTGCATTTGTAATGGCCTCAAAAGTGTCACGCTCGTGCTTCATATAGCCTTTTGCGGTTTCGACAAGATTGGGAATCAAATCGTGCCGGCGTTTTAGCTGGACATCAATCTGAGACCATGCATTTTCGACCTGATTTCGAAGGCGAACTAAAGCATTATAGATGCCAATGGCAAAAATAATAAACAACGCCGGACCACCAAGTACGACTAAGATAAGAATAATGAGCCATGCTGCCATAGGTTTTCTCCTTTTATTGAAAGTACTTAGCCTGTTTTATGATTTCATTTCTTTTTAGAGTTTCCGGTTTTTTCCGACCCGTCAGTGAGCCAGTCAAGAGTAAAGCTGGTAAAGATAATTTTCTCATACGGATTCTTTGGGCCGGCTTCGTATAAGCAGGCGATGTTGCCATTCTGAAGTATCGTCAGGCAGGAATATGCCGAGGGGCCGGCATAAATCAGTTTCGAGACCGGCCATGACCTGCCCTCATCATAGCTCAGGCGGACTGTCATGTCCCGTCTGTCACCTCTTTTAGCGTGTGCCGGGTTGGAAAACAGCAGGCGGTTCCTGTCTTGCTTCGAACGAAGAGTATAGCGCAGAAAACTTGCCTGGCAAATCGGTTCGACCAAAACAGGGTCATGAGTAACTTTCGAGAAGGTAATACCGCCGTCGGTACTGGTGGCAATTGCCCGCGTGCTTTTCGAACGGTCGTAGTTTCGCATGTTGAGCATCAGTGTGCCGTTGTCCAGTTCGACTATCTGGCATTCGTTGACTTTTGGACTGACAACACCCCCGATATACCATGTTTTGCCGTGGTCGTCGCTGATAATTACGTGTGAATTGTATCCGTCCGGGTCATTAGCAGAGACGATGCTGTGATCGCAGGGTATGACCATTCGGCCTTTCCATGGGCCTTTTTGCAACTGGATACCCACGCCCGGGCCGGTGGCATACCAGCGCCATTCGGGTCGTTTGGTTGTAGCGGTTATCTCGATGGGCTTTAACCATGTGAGACCGTCGTTGTTACTTTTGCTCACCCAGACACGGCGTGTGTCCCTGCCGGTGTTTTTTTTAATTGCCCCCTCGCGGTCGTCGCCTCGGTTCCAGGTCATCAGCAGCCAGATGGTACCGGTCTGCTGATCTACGACTGGGCAGGGATTACCGCAGGTATTTCCTCTGTCATCCCAGACGACCTGCCGGCTGCTCCAGGTCTTTCCATTATCGACGGAGCGTTTGACAAGCATGTCAATGTTACCGCTATCCGACCTGCCTGCTTTACGTCCTTCGCAAAATGCCAGCAGTGTTCCTTTTTTAGTTGTCAAAAGGGCGGGGATGCGAAAGGTGTGATATACGTCCTGGCCGCTTACGAACACGTCGGTATTGTGCGGTTGCTCAGGTGACGCTAATTCTTGGGATACCGCCGGAACGCTGGAGACAATGCAGGCGAGCAATAAGATGCAAACCATTTGTAGTGCGGGTCCTTTCACAGTTGTTTCCTTAAATTTAATCCGCCTGACCATGTCCGAACATATCGGTTAAGAGTTTTTGGATTTTATTGTCCTGGTCTAAGTGTGCCCTTTCGAAGATATACTGCAACTCACCTTTATCGAACCAAAGGCCATCGGCTTTGCGGCATTTGTCGATGAGCAGGGTGGGTTTTGAAGAGCCGACGATGACCTTTTGCATTTTTTTGCTGCAAATGGGACATTTTCTTGTTTTTTCGGTGGCTGTGGAATCGACCTTAAATGATTTGAGTAGCTGTGTCGCCTTTTCCGGCTCGCCAAGCAGGAGTTCAAGCTCACCTGCGTCGAGCCAGATGCCGCCGCAGTCGGTGCAGTAGTCGATTTCGACCTCCCGGAGTTCGAGGGTAATCATCGCATTTTTGCAAACCGGACAATCCATAATCAAATACCTAAGTCTAAATTTCTATAGTCAGCTTCGCGAAATCAGTGGTGAAAATCTATGATATCAACGGAGCAATTCTACTATTAAGACGCATGACATTATAGAAAAATTCAAAATTTATAATTTATTTATTTTACATATTTAGTTTTTCCCCCGTGTCCTTGATGTTGGCAAAATAATCGAGGGTGATTTTATATCGTCGAGGTTGTGACGTCAAGAAGTGAATTTATTGAAATCGCCTCTAATATGAAATTTGCGATATTGTTTCTCCGGATGGACCTCAGGATGCTATGTTCGCTATGTGTTGTAGAATTGGCAATTTCTTGAGATAATTGAAAACAAACCTTGAAGCAATGCTCGGATAAACTATAATTTGCAAAGTGGGGTGATAGATTACACTAATCTCGAAAAAGGGAAGAACAGCGCATGACTGATAGTAAAGGTCCTGTCATTACCAGGAACTTCATGAAAAAGTTGTCGAGAGGGGCGATTGAATCTATTCCGCTCGGGGGGGCACTCCTGGAGCAGGTGATTTGCAGAACTCTTACCGGTGAAGCGTCAAAAGAAGAGACAGCGAAATTGCATTCGTCTTTGTCAGGAGTTTTGGAGAAACTCAAAGGACAAGATGTCAGGTTTATTGATATTATAGGCGAACTGGAAAAGGAGGTTGCTCTTAGGAAGGAAATAAGAGTTGAGATGGGCAAGATCGCGACACTCCTGGAAGATCCTGAAAATGCGGCAATTTCTGAAAGATTGGCAAGTGCTGTTGAGCATATGGATGTTGCGGGTATGTTTGTCCATAATCTTCCCTGTCCATCTATAGGTAAGTTGTTCAAAGGGCGGGAGAATGTGGTGGAGAAGTTGCGTTATGAGCTTGAGGCCCGAAGAGCGGTGACAATTACTCAGGCCGAAGAGGTCTATAAAACTGGTGGCCTGGGGAAGACGCGGCTGGCGGTGGAATACGGCTGGCGGGCACTCGAAGCGGGGAGATACTGGGGGGTATTTTTCGTACTTGCGGATGCTCAGGGTAGTCTTAATAGAAATCTGGCCGGCCTTGCGGATGAGCATTTATTGTTTTTGCCGGAACGCAATATCCAGGAGCAGCCTGTTATTATAGAGGCGGTGTTACGTGAGCTGGAAAAGCACACGGATTGGCTTTTGATACTCGATAATGTGGACTCGAAAGATATGGCCAAACGATTGTCCCAGGAGGTGCTTTCACGGTTGACAGGTGGACATGTGCTTATAACTTCCTGCTGGTCGGACTGGCCGGATGAGATTGCAAATTTGCAGATAAATGGCTTGAATGAGGCAGATGCGGCCGCATATCTGCTGGAAAGAACTGAAAGTGAGCGGAAGATGCTGGGTGATGATGCAGAATTTTCCGGCGAGATCGCTCACAAGCTTAGCGGATATCCTGTGGCATTAGAGCAGGCCGCCTGTTACATTAATCGCTGTCGTATAGGGTTCGGTGATTTCTTAGAGGATTTTGACAAATCCGGAAAGAAAGTTCTTTCGTTGCGCAGAGGAGATTTGATTAATAATCCCCCAGCGGTTCTGGCGACCTTGCAAATGATTGAAAAGCTGCTCGGTCCGGGTGAGTATAGTATTTTGCGGTTAGCCTGCTTTTTCTCCCCTGAGCCGATACCTGTGGCACTTTTTGAAGCGCAAGCGGAGAAAATTAGCGAGGCGGCCTGGCTGCTGCCACGGGAGACGCGGGCTGAATTTAAATCCGGCGGTGGCCAGGGCAAATTAGATATCCGTGATTTGCTGTCCGAATTGGCTAACTGGTCTCTGATAACTCTTACGGACGATGGCTTTACTGTCCACAAGGTGGTTCAGGAATGTATTATATGCGGCATCACGAAGAATAAGCGTAGAGCATGGGTTGAGTTAGCGCTGCATTTGATGAACGGCTATATTTGCAATGCACCAAGGCCTGATGACATCCGAGGCTGGCCCCTCTGGAATGGAGTCGAATCTCACGTAAGAGTTCTGGTGAGTCTTGCCGATGATTTTGACATCTCCGAACCAACAACCCTGTTAATGAATGAATTGGCTCTGTATCTTAAGAGCCGGGGACGCTTTTCAGAGGCAGAACTATTATATTTGTGGGCACTGGAAGTTGATGAGAAGTCGTTCGGGCATGAACATCCCAATGTTGCTGTTCGCCTGAATAACCTGGCCCAGTTACTCGAAGGCACGAAGCGTTTCGAGCAGGCTGAGTTTTTAATGCAGCGGGCATTGGAGATTGACCAGAAGTGGTTCGGGCCTGAGCATCCCAAAGTTGCCGTTCGCCTGAACAACCTTGCAGAACTGCTGAGGGCTACGAATCAATTAGAGCAGGCCGAGCCTTTGTTACGAATGGTCATAGGGATTCTGGACAGAAACGGGGGGCAGCGGCTTGAGAATTACTCAGCGGCGCTGAATAATCTGGCGCAGTTATTAAAAACAACAAATCGCTTAAAACAGGCTGAGCCCTTAATGCGTCGGGCATTGGAGGTTGATGAAAAAACTTTAGGTGCCGACCATCCTAAAGTTTCTGTTCGCCTGAATAATCTGGCGCAATTACTCAAAGAGATGAATCGTCTTAAAGAAGCCGAACCTTTGATGCGGTTGTCACTGGTGATTGATGAGAAGACGTATGGTTGCGACCATCCCCGAATTTCCGTTGGCCTGAACAATCTGGGGCAATTGCTTAAGATGATGGACCGCTTAAAGGAGGCCGAGCCTTTGATGCGCCGGGCATTAGAGATAGATGAGAAATCATTCGGCCCGAGCCATCCTGCCGTTGCTGTTCGTCTGAACAATCTGGCCCAGTTACTTCATGCGACGAAGCATTTAGGAGAGGCCGAGCTTTTGATGCGGCGTGCGCTGGATATTGATGAAAAGCTGTCCGGTCCGGAGCATCCCAAAGTTGCTATCCGCCTGAACAATCTGGCGGGATTGCTTGAAAGTACGAACCGCCTGGAACAGGCTGAGCCTTTGATGCGCAGGGCTGTAAAAATTCTGGAAAACCACGAAGGTGAGCCGCCAGGCAGTTATGCAGCGGCCCTGAACAACCTTGCGAATTTGCTCAAGGCGACAAACCGCATCGAGGAGGCAGAGCTTTTAATGCGTTGTGCCCTGGAGATTGACGAGGGATTGTTCGGGCCCAGTCATCCCAATGTTGCTGTTGACCTGAACAATCTGGCTCAGTTGCTTAAAGAGACCAGGCGTATTAGAAAAGCCAGAGCTTTGATGCGCCGGGCACTTCAAATCCTTGAGGACAGTCTGGGGCCGGAGCATCCAAAAAGTAAGGTGGTACAAAGAAATCTTGAGAGTTTAAAATAGGCAATGTATGCGTATTTTGATTGAGGGTGATTCTGTTTTCTCTTTCCTGAACAGGTTTTCCTGTAAAAACAGGCAGGTATTCGGTCAAAGATTCAGGCGGTATTGTGCCGATATTTATTCATTAGAGTAGGAATATTTGTCCTTGACGAGAGCAGCCTAATTGATTATTGATTGACAATTATTTGAAATCAATATACTAAAGGGCACGGGTAAATGATAGTTGACTGTCATACACATGTAAATTGTACAGCAGATGATCTTGAGATGTCTGAGCATTTAGCGGCTGCCGAGACGGTGGACAGGTGCATAGTTTTGGCCGTCTCTGATGGACCGAGCGAAGAGGTCAATAAGAGATTGGCAGAATATGTAAACAAATATAAAGAGAAAATGGTCGGCTTTGCGGTCATTGATCCAATAAAAGATAAAGTCAGCGTTAATAAGCTGAAACCTATCAGGGACAAACTGGAACTTCAGGGGTTTGTTTTGCATTGTTGTGCAAAAGGTTTACATCCTTCTAACAGCAGGGCGATGCGGTTTTATGACGCGGCACAGGAGCTTGGTCTTCCTGTTTTCTTTCATAACGGTCATGGTGTTCTTGGGGCGGATGACGTTCTGAGCTATGCACAGCCATATCTTTTGGATGAGGTTGCCCGGGGATTTCCGGCTTTGAAAATTATCATCGGAAATATGGGTATGCCCTTTACAGAGCAGACGTTATCGATGGTGGCTAAGCACGAGAATGTGTATGCGGATTTGACAATAAGGCCGAGCAATGTCTGGCAAACTTACAATACAGTGATGGCGGCTTACGAGCGCAATGTAATGGATAAACTGCTGTTCGGCAGTGGATTCCCCTTGGGCAACGCGGGAGAGTGCATTGAGGCGCTGCTTGGTTTTAATATGCTTTTAGCCGATACGAATCTGCCGACGGTTCCACGCGGCAGTATTCGAAACATAATAGAACGTAACACGCTGAAGCTGCTCGGAATAAAAGATAAGGGCACAGAAGCACAAGAAGAAAAAGCTGAAAAGGCGAAAGAGCAAAAGAGCGTACAGGCGTAAGGACACAAACACGAGCAAGGAAAGCGGGAAGACAGGCAACTATGGCTGAGCTTTTAGAAGAGCAAAGAGAAAGCTGGGGGACGCGTGGCGGATTCATTCTGGCGGCGATCGGCTCGGCTGTTGGCTTGGGTAATTTGTGGGGATTTCCTTATAAACTTTATAGCTATG
>CBDURK010000011.1:0-17768 GCA_965369645.1 uncultured bacterium
ACACTACGCGATTGACGCCCCTGACCTCATTAATAATCCTGTTGGATATGATGCCCAGCACCTCGTAAGGGATTTGCGAAAAATCAGCGGTCATAAAATCGACTGTCTCGACGGCACGGACGGCAATAATGTTTTCATAGCTTCGTTCATCGCCCATGACTCCGACCGTTTGGACTGGCACGAGTACCGTCAGGGCCTGTGATATTTTTCTGTAGAGCCTTGCGGATTTTATCTCGTCTATCAGGATTTCATCGGCGGCGCGGAGGATTTCCAGTCTTTCTTTTGTTATCTCTCCGATTACTCTTACTGCCAGACCCGGTCCGGGGAAAGGATGGCGCCAGACAATATCCTCCGGCAGGCCCAGATATTCACCGACGACCCTCACCTCGTCCTTAAACAAATCCCGCAAGGGCTCAATCAGCTCAAAGTTCAACTCCTCCGGCAGGCCCCCTACATTATGATGCAGTTTTATATTCGCCGCCGGATTACCGTCCTTCGAGCCTGACTCTATAACGTCGGGATAAAGAGTACCCTGGGCCAGGAACTTTGCATTCGGAATCTTCAGAGCCTCCGACTCAAAAGCCTTTATAAACTCTGCACCGATAATCTTTCGTTTCTGCTGGGGGTCGGTTACGCCCTCGAGTCGGGCTAGAAACTGTTCGGACCAGTCAACAACCCGCAAATCCATACGAAAATGGTTACGGAAGGTTGAAACGACATCCTCGGATTCGTTCTTTCGAAGCAGGCCGTTATCAACGAAAATACAAACAAGCTGGTCGCCTATGGCCTTATGCATCAATGAAGCTACAACGGACGAATCAACGCCGCCGCTCAGCCCGCATATCACTTTGGCGTCAGAAACCTGTGAGCGAACCGCCTCTAAGGTATCACTGACGAAATCGCTCATTTTCCAGTCGCCGCTGCAGCGGCAAATATCATAAAGGAAGTTTTTCAAAATCAGCGAACCTTTGGGGGTATGTGAAACTTCGGGATGAAACTGAACACCGAAAAATTTCTTTTTGTTGTGCCTCACTGCCGCAAATGGGCATGTATCGGTAGTAGCTAATTTAACGAAATCGTCGCTAAGCTCCGCTATCTGGTCGCCATGACTGGCCCAGGCCGTGATTGAATCCGGAATATTCGCAAACAAATCACTCTTGTCAAGAATAGATAGAGTCGTTCGCCCGTACTCACGCCTTTGGGTTGCAATAATCTTTGCGCCCAAAACCTGACAGCCTAATTGCATCCCGTAGCAGATGCCCAGAATCGGCACACCTAACTCGAAGATTTTCTCGTCGCATTTTGGCGCTTTTTCATCATAAACGCTGGCAGGGCCACCCGATAATATTAATCCCTTAACACCTAACTGTGACAATTCTTCGGCAGTTATGTCCGCGCGGCAAATCTGGGAATACACGTTCTGCTCGCGAACTCTCCTCGCTATCAGTTGACCGTACTGACTGCCAAAGTCCAGAATGGCTATTATTTCCCGGCTCATATAACACGCCCGGCAGGACTCGAACCTGCGGCCTACGGATTAGAAATCCGTTGCTCTATCCAGCTGAGCTACGGGCGCAAATATCTATTTTTCCGGAAGCCGATAATATCGAAAAGCAAAAAGTACTTCCGAAAATTTTCCGCATACTTTACATCCTACCGGCAAATATTGCAAGAAGATTAAAAGTGAGCTTTTCCTTTGCCGGCGAACTGAGGGTGTTTTAATATTCGTTAGCGGCCGAATGTTTGATGTCCCCGGTCTTTTAGCCGAAGTATTGCAATAGATAGAGAGAAAGCCACTATAGTTTGAAAACTTTTCTATTGACAGATTTCTATCAATCAGATACAATTGTTAAAATATGCAATCTCATGGAGGAGAAACGGGGAAACTGATTCTATACAAATCAAGTTTTCCGTCATAAAAAGCTGCTTTGAAGGTTTTTTGGAGGAGTGTTCATAAGTGCAAAAGCGTTTTCTTCGGAAAAACCGTTACATCAGTTATCATAGATGGTACTTAGATATAGTCCTATTTCGTATTCCGAAGTCTAGTTTTGAGACGAGCACGTACAAAAACAAGAGGTGCTTCGTGGATTTTGTGGTTTCATAGTTTAAAAAATAACGTATGCGGAGGTTTTTCGCAAGAAAATGGGTTTTTGGAGGACCAAATTATGAATAGTTACAAATTAACATGGGTGTTGGTATTATTGCTCGGTATTGCACAGATAGGAAATGGTGCACCACCGTCTAATGACAACCGTCAGAACGCAAAGGCAATCGGCAATGTAACAGATGAGGTGTTCGACACAACTGAGGCAACAGTCGATGGTCCCGAGGTTTGTATTACAGGCAATAACGTCTGGTATTGCTATACGGCCTCCTGCACGGGTGAGGCCACAGTGAGCCTGTGCGGCAGCAGCTTCGACACGGAACTCGCCGTTTACAGCGGTTGCAGCTCAACTCCGAGTTTGAGCAATATGCTCAGATGCAACAATAATTTCTGCGACAGGCAATCAGAGGTCGTTTTTCCTGTAACTGCCGGTAGCAAGTACCTCATTGAGGTCGGCGGCTACAATTCATTTGAGTTCGGCGCAGGCGTGCTAAACATTAGCTGCGACAACAACCCCGGTTTTACACCATCTAACGACGATTGGTATAACGCATATTCGGTCGGCAACGTATTAAACCGGGAATTCAACACCACTAACGCGACGAATGACGGTCCCGGCGACAGTATTGAGGGCCCGAATATCTGGTACTGCTATACTGCTTCGAGCACCGGTGAGGTTACCGTCAGTCTGTGCGGCAGCGAGTATGACACCAAGCTTAATATCTATGATGGTTGCGGCATCTTCCCGAGATGGGAAAACAGAATCGATATCAACGACGACTTCTGCGACAGGCAGTCTCAGAGCACATTTAACGTGATTGCCGGCGACAGATACCTCATCGAGATTGGGGGATGGGATGATAACACTGGTTCAGGTTTATTGAGCATAGGCCAAGGATCAGGTCCTTTTCCACCACCGAACGGTTCAAACGATGACTGCCAGAACGCAAAGCTAATCGGTAACGTAACAGGATTGGTGTTCGACACCAGCGATGCCACATTCGACGGCCCCGGCCACTGTTTGACCAGCCCGAACATCTGGTATATCTATAACGCCACATGCACCGGTGAAGCCATAATCAGCCTGTGCGGCAGCGGTTACGATACCAGGCTGGCCGTCTATAACGGAGGTAGTTGTAATCCGTCATACAGCAGACTGATAGGATGCAATGACGACTCCTGCGGCTGGCAGTCCGAGATAACCCTTGATGTAACCGCCGGACAGCAGTACCTCATCGAAGTCGGCGGATTCGGCGACAACACCGGTGAGGGCCTTTTAAGTGTCAGTTGCGAGGGTACAGCGACAATAGAAGGAGCAGACCTCGGCGACGCACCGGACAGCACCAACAATTTCGGATATAATATGACCGCATATCCCAAGGGAGGACCTTCTGGAGTGAAGGCCCATTATCCGACTGTTTATAACGACGGCCAGGCCACAGGGCCTTATGGTCCTATTCACCTGAATGCTCAGACAGTGGTGGCCCATCTGGGTAAGAAGATTACCAATGAAAACGAAGCCGACACAGGCCCTGATCAGGACATCACCAACAACATTATACCCACAACCAATACGCCTGACAAGGACATGGGCGACGACGGTATTGTTTTCCCGGTCAATATGCCAAAATGCAACTGGACTACACTTGACTATATCGTCAACGTTGTCAATCCGGGTACCAACCTCTGGGTCAATATCTGGTGCGACTGGAACCGCGACGGCGACTGGGATGATAACACCTTCACCAACCCGTCTCTTGCCTGTTCCAAGGGGATTGTATCCGAGTGGGCGGTACAGAACCAGTATCTTGTCAATCTGCCGGGCGGTTTAAACCAGATCACAACACCGGCATTCCTGTCATGGCATCCGGACGCCGGCACCAAGCAAATATGGATGAGGGTTACTCTTTCCCCGAAGCCCTGGACGAGCGGCAGTGCTCCCGGCGCCAGAGGCAATGGCGGTTCCGGACCGCAGAGCGGGCACGAATTCGGCGAAACGGAAGATTACTACTTCTTACCGGACTCAAGCTTCTCGATATGTGAAGATTACAACGGTGATGGTTTAATTAACCTTCAGGACCTGTCAGCCTTCACGGCCGACTGGCTTGAAAACTGTCCGTAGTTTTTGCCGGATACCTGATGTAACAAAAAGGCTGTGAGTCTCGACCTTATCGGAGCTCACAGCTTTTTTTATTGTTATCAGCATGTACAATCTCAAAGCCTCCCACGCTCTCAATTTAAGTTAACCAGCGGATCGAAGAATCGATAAATTTGTTTTTTGTAATTATCATCATAGTTCCCAACTTGAAAAATCAACTAATCCCCCCCCGAGCTATATAATGAATGCAGGAATGGAAACTGTTTTGTTTTAAAGACAGGTGCATTGTCTTTTTGATTCGCATAATCCTCCCATCGTAACAAACTATTCGGACGCAAGAAAAACGCCCGGTAAAAATGTCACTTGATAAGCTATAAAATGTCTTCTTTTTTATACAGACAACAAATTCATAAATAATGAACATTTGAAACACAACTTAAATAACTCAGATGACAAAAAAACGTTAATAGAAAGCATCTAATCTTTTGACATGAAACAGTAAATCCTCCACAGAACATCCCTAAACCTGAAAAAATATTTATTGGGGCCAAAAAATATTTTCAGGCCGAATCTTACCTCCTGAGAAGCTATGCAAGTTATGCCAGAGGCCAAAACACTTTACCGACCACACACATTGCGACGTAACCCCTTACTATATAATGCCTTATAACATTTCACGGCTTAGCTTATTCTGCAAGTTTTGGACAACGCAAAGCAATAAGAGTCCGAAAAATACAAAATAAACACCCGTCCTGGCCATTTGGGCTATTTAGATATTGACATCGATGCGCAAATTAGGTAAAATACGAGAGTCGGCTAAGGCTGAAAAAAATATATTTTGGAACTTAGCTATTGACATAGACAAAGAAAACTGTTATTTTGACAAGTTAGCAAGGAATATGATTACGTATGGCCGTGTCTGTATAGGGCCTTGCTGAGTATGGAGAGTGATGTTGAGGAGAGTAATGTTGAGGAAAGATGAAAAGACTTCACATAATTCACTTCTGTTTCCGCACTCAAGCCCTTGGTGAAGCTTGGCCAGTCGAACAGGAAAAGCTGCGTAGCTGATATAAGGACGTCATTAACGCAGCATTGGCAATCCGAGGGATCGGAAAACAATTAGGCTTGCTGTTTGTTATTTACGGCAAAGGAACCGTTGTTCGTAAAGTAAGTTTATTTGGGGGAGGGAAAAATGAGAAGAGTAATGAAAATTTGGTTGTTGGCAATAATACTGTTCGCGGTGCCCATGATAGCACAGGCGGATGAGCCGTTTGTGAATATATCTCCTTCAACCGAAAGTGTTCAGTTCGGAGAAATTGAGTTTACAAAACCGTCTCTTATCGGACCCGGAGCGGCACTATACCCAAGCACCTTCGGCTATTCTTCAGCAAGTTTAACTCTCAGGGTGAATTCCAACTGTCTGCACGGGCCGATAATGGCTTCTGTTACAACGATGAGACACCGGATGGGTAAAACTATAACGCCCGATCGTATCTCCGTAAAATCGCCAATTACGGACGGATATGTGTCAATGGAAAAGCCGGTCATGATATCGAAGCCGGAAATGGGTTCACACGAGATTGATTTGAGTTTCAAACTGAAGGTCAATCCATTTGAAAGCGCCGGACGGTATAAAGGAACTATTATGTTTACCGTAATGCCTCTACCTTACTGAAAAAAATGGCCACAAGAAATAAACAATCAGAACACGTAATAATAAACGAATATCAATGCCCAGGGTTTGTGGATAGAAGTTGTTCAGTAGAACAGCCAGCCCCCTCCTTATACAAAGGTTGGGGAGAAAGGAGGTGTGAGGTAGTGAGAAGTGATGATTCGTAAGCATACGGATGCTTGTGAACCGCCTGAAGAAGCCGGCCCGGTCTTCTGGTGGCAAAGCGATACCGCCGGGAAACAAATTCCTGGTTTGAAAATCGCAAATTTATGGGTCCCGATTCAGATCGGCATTAAAGCGGGCATAGCCATCGAGATCGGTTAAAGAAGTTTAGTCCCGCTAAACGTATGGTTCAGGCAATGAGCCTGGGCTAAGGAAATTTTAGTAGCTCCGAAGGTCGAAAAAATTGGCCTTTATAGGGAGCGAGGGTTAAGAAAGGGATATGAAAATGGTAAAGAAATGTATATTTGCACTTTTAGTTGTAGCCCTGCTGGTTACCGTAGTTCCTGCGGGCACACCGGATGAAGGGGATGAGCAACCTACCGGCTCTGTCAAAAGGGACGGCGACTGGCCCTGGACTTACAAAGCGATAGACCTTTGCACAATGCCCATATATATGGACGTAGGTCATTTCGTACAGCTTAAAGATTGCGGCGATCGCGAAATTAAGCTCAAACAGGTTACTTGCACAGAAATCAGCAAGAGTAACAGCGATGATTTCCCGTGCTACAAAGGCTGTGAAGAGATTCAAGTAAGAGCCAACTTCCCGGCGATTTTTGCTGGCAAAATTGACAAGATTGGTCCCATCCTCGACAAGACAGATGTGAAATGGACTGGCGACAAGACCCAAATCAATGGCGGAGGCGACTGGGAAACATTGGAAGTTTGCGTCCTTGCCTGGAAGGCAAAAGTTTGGGAAGCAACTTCGCCCGATACCAAGACACGGGTTGGTGATCTTACGATTACAGTCAAGCCCCCGGATGGCGGCACACCGTAATCAGTTGGGACAAGTCCCATATAAGAAGTGTAGTTTTATAGACACTTGTTAAAAGTACCGGGACGTGTCAAAAAAGATGTAAATACGGAGGGGCGGATGTTAAATCCGCCCCTCCTGTTTTTTTAAAACATCTTTGTCAATATGTGCGATTTTAGGTAATTAATCCTTGACATTTGAGCTGAAAAATGATAAACTTGGTAATAGTTTAATGCGGACAAAAGAAGTAAGCAAGTGCGAGCGAGAGGGTTCTATCAAATATCGAATTGGGGGCGGAAATCCGGCTTTTTATAGGTCACTGCTCATACCGGTATTAAAGCGGAGATAATCATCAATAACGAGGAAACAATGTTTATCCGGCTAAACGTGTGATTCAGACAGTGAGGCTGGGATAACAAAATTTTAGTAGCTCCGAAGGTCAAAATAATCGGCCTTTCATGGGGCAAGAATAAACAGGGGGGATATGAAAATGGTAAAAAAATGTATGATTGCACTGGCAGTTGCAGCTCTTATGGCTACCACTGTCCAAGCGGGAGCACCGGCTCCGGGCGGTTCGGTCAAAAGAGACGGCGACTGGCCCTGGACTTACAAACCGATAGACCTGTGCGTAATGCCCATATATATGGATGTCGGTCATTTTGTCCAACTTAAGGATTGCGCCGACCGTGAAATTAACCTAAAACAGGTTACCTGCACAACAATCGGCAAAAATAATACCGACGATTTCCCGTGCTACCGCGACTGCGAAGAAATTCAAGTAAGAGCCAACTTTCCGGCAATTTTTGGCGGCATAGTAGATAAGAACAGCACCGGTATCCTCAAGTTTACAGAGGTGAAATGGTTAGGCGACAAATTCCAAATCAATGGCGGAGGCGACTGGGAAACACTGACTGTTTGCGTCAATGCCTGGAACGCTGAGATCTGGAGGGCGACCGAACCGGCTGACAAAACCCAGGTAGGTACGCTTACGATTACTGTAAAACCCCCGGATGGTGGCACACTGTAATCAGCAGGACATTCTCAGTAGAGACGAGAGGCTTTATATAGGCCTTACATCCGTAATCTTCTACTGAGATATGTCAAAAAGCAGGAGTGGCAAACGCATAATTTACCCCTTCTGTTTATTTGGAAACTATTTTGTCAATATAGGTTAATTGGGCAAATTATGCTTGACATTCGAGTAAGAAAATGATAGACTTGGTAATAAATGAATATGGGTGAAGGCAGGAAGATAAGCGTAAATGTAGTTATCGAGCCAAAAGGGCTGTTACAAGGTTAGATTTGTGGATTGGCGGGCAGAATGGAGATTTGAAAAGGAATTATAAAAAGTAAGGATTACAAATAGCCGAAAAATTAAAAAAGCCCTAATATTGGTATAAATATCCATGAAATTAACCACAAAAATACAAAGTTAGAATCGTTAGAACACTTTGGAATTATACGTATTCTACTTTGCATTTATTAGCAATAAATTAAGAAGTTATTGGGAGGTAGAAAAAGTGAGGAAGCAAAATGTCGCTCAAAACCATCTGGCATTCGCGGTAATAATTGCGATGAGCATATTTGTCTCCGGGGGGTCTGCTTTCGGTCAGTTCGTTGTCCAGCCTATGAGAATGGACCTTTCGTTAATGCAAAAACACCGTTTTCAAACATCATTATCGTTTCAAAGTTTCGATCCGAACGAGGTCCACGATATAGATATAACAGTCGTCGATCTTACCCAGACGGAAGACGGCCAGTGGCAAATCATTGAGGCAAATGACACTACTTTTGATAGATCGAGCCTTTCTTCGTGTAAATCATGGATAAGCACGGCAAGTAATTATGTTTCAATCGATCCTATGAATGCAGCCGGGGTAACGGTTAATATAAAAGTGCCGCCTCGTACCCGCGGATTCTACGCTGCCGGGATTATTCCAAGCTTAAGACCCAGGGGCGACACGCCAAAGAGGCTCGGTATAAGTGTGCGCTTCTTAATCCCTGTATTTATTGATGTCCAGGGCAGGCCTATGCGACATGAAATAAAACTTAAAAATATGGCTCTTGAGCCGGTGAATGCTTTCGCAAGCCGTCCGGCTTCAACAAATGTCATAATGGGCATTGATAATAACGGCGGGACACGTTCCCATGTGAAGGGTTTTGCTCGAATCAAAGGATTTCTGGACGGGCACTGGCGGGAAATTACAAACGCAGAATTCACTGCTATAAGCATAATCCCCGGCGCCAAACTAAAATTAAGAGCCAACATCGGAAAGACGCTGCCACCGGGAAAATACAAGGTAGGAGGATGGCTCTACGTTGACGGCCGACGTGACCAGAGAATTTCCAATGAAATGGATTTCGCAGGTGACCCAAGTATCAAAAAAGTGGCCGCAGATGTCCCTATTGACCTGCTGCCCGGTAGTGTTTCAATAAACTCAATACCGGGGGCCACCCGCGTCAAAGCGATAAAAATCTATAATGCCTCGGATGAGACTATTAATGTCCAGGCCGCTGTCCGGTTACCGCAGTCTCTTAATGGCGTCGCTTTCGGAGACTTGAAGGGTAATGATCTGGACTGTACAGGATGGTTGGAATTTGAGCCTAAGCAATTCAGCCTGCGCAGCCGTTCCCAGCAGACCATACGCATTATATCAAAGATGCCCAACAATGTATCAGAATTGATTCCATGTTATTATGCCCTTCTTGGCTTTGTCACCTCTTATGCCGACGGCCAAAGTGGAGGCGTAACAACTGCGCCGATCAGCGTTTCAAATCAGAATATAAATGTCGATCCTTATATTTACGGAATGACGCTAAGGCCCGCCCTGAAAGGTGGCACGGAGTATTATGTCGTCGCCAGATACGGCAATTTCGGTCGAATCCACTTTACGCCACGAGGGTGCAGGGCAGCTATTGTAAGCGATACGGGCGAGCCAATGGCAGTAGCAGCACTTACAAGCAGGAAAACAAATATGATACTCCCATTTGAGGCAAGGGACTACTCCGGAGTTATCGATATCTCCAGAGTTCCTGTAGGTGTTTACCGTCTCGCGGCAGAGCTGAGACACGGCCCCGAGCTGTCAGAAAAAACAGATAAACAAATTGGTATACGAGTCATGGCCCAAGGAGGGAAAAAGGTCATAGAAGTTTTACAGGTGGATAATCTTGGAGAAAAAATTGAGGTTCAATGGTAGTTAACCGGCAAAGTCATTTTTTACTAAAGAATCAGGCTGGATTGCCGATACAAGGCAAAAGAGCTGTAGTTCTGCCGGTTAATGGCTACAGAAAGGGACATTGACTTATGGCAAGGAAAAAAATCAGTAAATTTTTATCGGACCGTGCGATAGTGCTCTTCGCTATTTTGATCTGCGCGTTGAATGTCAACGTCCAGGCTCAAATCGAAGGGACAATATTAACTTACACTATCTCCGGCTCAACGGGGCAACCCGGAGTAACTATGAACGGTCTGCCGAACACAGTTACCGATGGGAACGGTGACTACAGCGCTGTTGTGAAATACGGCTGGAAAGGCACTGTTACGCCTGTATTGGCCGGCTTTACCTTCGAGCCTCAATATAAAAGCTATCCGAAGGTTACCAGTGACCAGCCTAATCAGGACTACGTCGCCAAGATAAAGACGTATACAATCTCAGGTATGGTATCTATTGGCGGTAAACCGATGAAAGGCGTCACAATGGACGGCCTGCCCGGTAGTCCGGTTACAGAAACCAATGGAACTTACGTGGCCATAGTGGACTTCGGGTTCACAGGCAGCGCTGCACCAATGATGGATGGTTCTTTGTTCACACCTGGAAATAAAACATACTCAAACGTCAACAGGGACATGCCGAATCAGAACTATACCGGTTCCATCGTTACCTTTACAATCTCAGGTTCAGCCGGGGTTGAGGGAGTAACATTAAGCGGTCTGCCGGGTAATCCGAAATCCGGCAAAAACGGTGCATATAGCGCAATAGTTCGTTTCAACTGGACTGGTACTGTCAAGCCGGAAAAAGAAGGCCACACCTTTGAGCCGGCTGAGATGCCATATACCGATATTATGAGTTCGTATCCAAATCAGGATTACTATGCAAATCCGATTACTTTTACAGTATCGGGCTCGGCAGGTATGGATTCAGTAGAAATGACCGGACTTCCGGGACCTGCCGTATTTACCGATGGGAGCGGCTATTACAGCGCCGTCGTTGAATGGGGCTGGAACGGAACCGTAAAGCCGATAAAAGCAGGTTATAAATTTGTACCTTCTACAGGTAACTACACCAAACTTATCGCCGATAAGTCTCAGGATTACACTCCAGAACCGGTTATGCTAACAATTTCCGGTTCGACCGGAATGGAGGGTGTAACAATGGAAGGCCTGCCCGGCGAAGTGGTAACCGGTCCTGGCGGCGCATACAAAGTTACAGTTGACTGGGGCTTCAGCGGTATTGTTATACCTATGAAGGACAGCTACGAGTTCAATCCAGTTGATATTACATACGCCGCCATTGCAAAAGACCAGAAAAATCGTAACTATACCGCCAAAAAGATAACCTTTGCAATCAGCGGTTCTGTCGGAATTGGCGGTACACAACTTAAAGGTCTGCCCGGAAGAGCTGTTATGAGCAATCCGGACGGAACTTACAACCTTACTGTCAAATATGGCTGGAGCGGAACAATTACTCCCGCAAAAGCAGGTTATACATTCGAACCGGCAGAAATAGAATATCCTGAGCTGTATAGCGCCGAGGTTAATCGCGACTATTATGCGTCAAAAGAAAAACGTACCATTGCCGGGACCATACGCACTGCTAAGGGCGATGCTGTCGAAGGTATATTTATTTTAGCAGACAGCGACGGAGGTTCGGCTACAACTAATGAAAACGGCGAGTACGAACTGACCGTAGATTACGGCTGGCGCGGAACGGTAACACCAACACTGCTGGGTCATAACTTCAGACCGACAACAAAAAGATACGCTGCGCCCGTTACAAGAAACCAGACGAATCAGGTTTTCTCAGCCATAGTAAGGACGTTTACCATTTCCGATGCTGTGATGATTGGCGGAACAGGTATTGCCGGCGTCAAGGTCACGGCTAATAATGACGGAGGCACTGTTGTGACCAATAATAAGGGTCAATTCAGTGTTGAAGTACCATATAACTGGACCGGCGAAATTTCGCTGGAAAAAGAAGGCTTCTCGTTCCCGAGCAAGCCGTACACCAGCAACATTACCGAAAACTGGAAGGATGATATGCCAGTTTCGTCAATTATTCCTACACGAAGGCTTACACCTACGCTTCCGCCGGCAACAACACCGACGACAACAACACCTGACCGAACAACAGTCACGGTACCCCAGGGTGATCAATGGACCGGAGGAGCGGTACCTGTGCCTACGACTCCTGTTGCCAGTACTGAGCCCGCAAAACCGCTCACACCTTTGGAGCAGATACAAAAACAATTGGATGAACTTATTAAACAGCGGGAAGCTCCTACAGTACCGGAGCCAGGCGTACTCGTTCCACAAATACCGC
Source organism: uncultured bacterium (assembly GCA_965369645.1). GTDB lineage: Bacteria > Planctomycetota > Phycisphaerae > Sedimentisphaerales > Anaerobacaceae > NIOZ-UU13. Next base: position 12,388 of record CBDURK010000011.1, read on the forward strand.
TTATTAGTAATACTTTTCTCGATGATCCGTTAATCGATACACTCCAGACTATAGCCGCATCGGCGAACGTTACAATTATCCCCGATGAAACCGTCTTAGGTACTGTAGCCTGTGTATTAAAAGACGTCACCGTTGAAACGGCCCTTGATATTGTCCTGGCCGGTACTCCCTACATCTGGAAGAAGACAGAGCATTACTATCTTGTTGCCTCAGGAACACTTACCTCAGGCGGCATAGAAAACGCGATGTTCGCACGTATGAGCGAAACTCACCGCATTACAATGAGCTACGTCACCTCTGAGGCCGCTGTGGGACTTCTATCCACTGCATTCAAGCCTTACGTACAGTCTGAATTAGGACCTCCCGGAACTGATACATTTGTAGTGGTGGTAACTGCTCCACCAGCCCTGGCCGAGCGTATCATGGCCGACCTTAAACAAATCGACAAAGTTCGCAAACAGATCCTCCTGGATGCACGTATCGTGGTAATGGAACGAGGAAATTTGCTGAACCTGGGAGTACAGTGGAATTGGCCGACAGTAACCGCAGGAGTTCTCGGCACCGACCTCAAAGGCAGAGCGGATGGCTTAGGCTTATTGGACCTCGGCGGCAAAGTGGCCTCGGGTTTCGCAATTGGCTATAGTCCTGACCAAACCTTTACGGCTGCACTGAGTGCGAAACTGAATCTTCTTGCTCAGAATGATGAGGCTACTATAATTGCCAATCCTCAGGCATTAGCCCAGGATGGCAAGACGGCCGATATCTCAGTCATGACCGAAGAGTACTATTTCATGACCGGGAACCAGAACCAACAATCCGCCAGTTTCTTCAGTTCTTACTATTCCGAGCTGGAAAAGATTGAGTCCGGAACCAAGTTAAATATCACGCCCCACATTGGTGACAATAATGATATTACGCTGCGGGTGGCCATCGAAGTCAGTGACAGCATACCTCGGGGCCGAGAAAGCGACCTTCCTGTCGTTACACGCAGAACATCTACGAGCACCGTCCGTATCAAAGACGGTGGAACCGTTGCTCTGGCAGGCCTTACCGAGAACAGAACACGTACGGACAAAAGACGAGTACCGGGCCTCAGTAAACTTCCACTTATCGGTGGATTGTTCAAGAATACGAACGACCAAGCGGCATCGAGGGAGATTGCTGTATTCATTACGGCAAACATAATACCCGAGACGAGCCAGAGCACCACTTATACCCAACAGCCCGCACCCGGAATACAGGCACCAATGGGTCAGGCACCAATGGGAATGGGTCAGGCTCCAGCTCCAATACGGCAGGCACCGATGGGTCAGGCTCCGGTGATGGGGCAGACTCCAAGACAACCAATGGAAGGTGACTTTAGGGCGAGCCTGCGGCGAAGTTTATCACGTCCTATCAGATAAAGGGACTTACCAAGAGGAGATGAAAGCTATGAAACCAGTTAGTCAGAGAACAAGAAACATCGATGTGATTGCTATATCAATGCTGCTGGTGATTCTGGCTTTTGGTTTGAGTGGTTGTGTAGGAAACAAAGGCTTTGAGATCTTTCCGGTTAATAACCAGAACGTACTTACTCTAAGTTCTGACGACATTGTACGAGTCATGCGTGGTGCAGGTTTTTCCGATAATCAGATTCTCCAGTACGGAGAAGACCTGCACCTCGCACTTTCTCAATACGGTGCGGCACAAATCAAAATAAGAAAAAAGCTCGAGGCCGTCTTTGCCATCAACGGCGACGCCGTGTACATCAGTACCCGCCTGAGAGGCAACTTCATCTACAATACGAAAACCGGCTGGGTCGGCGGCGGCCAATAATCCCCGCCCCAATTTTCACTGGCAAGCCAAGAGCTTTTAATAAGGCCGAACTCTTCGTTAAATTCGCATCTCTGAATTTCGAATCCAAATAGTCAATCATCAATATCGAACAGCAACTTCCTATACGAATCCAGGCAAATACCTGCCAAATTGGCACGTACCCGAAACTCAGAAAAACCGTAACTATCTGTAACGGCGATGCTTACACTTTCGTCTTGTTTCGGCACGCTGTTTGCACTTATAAATTATAAAAGAATGTCTCTAATTGAAATTGCGTCTATGTAAAGAAAAAGGTGAATAATGAAATTCGATAAATTCACACTAAAAGCCCAGGAAGCATTGGCTACCGCCCAGCAGATTGTGATGGCAAAATCGCATACTGTCATGTCGGCGCTGCACCTTCTCTTTGCTGTATGCGAAGACGATAATAGCATTGCTATCGAGATTCTTAAAAAAATAGGCGCTAACGTTTCGCGAATTAAAGAGATGACCGACAGCGAGCTTGAGCGGCTGCCACAGGGCTCCGGCACTAATCAGCTCATGCCGGACCCGGCCCTGAGCCAGATCGTCCTGGACGCACAAAACAGGGCCGATGCGATGGGTGACGAATACCTCAGCGTCGAGCATCTGTTCATTTCTCTTGCCTCGGTACAAAGTGACGCCAAAGAGATACTGCGCCTAAACTCAATCACCGCCGAGCAGATTGAGAGCGCCCTAAAAGAGATTCGCGGCCCGGAAAAAATAACCGACCAGAACCCCGAAGATAAATACAAAGCCCTCGAGCGCTACGGCATTGACCTTTTGGAGATGGCGAGAAAGGGAAAGCTCGACCCCGTCATCGGCAGGGACCAGGAAATTCGCCGGTGTATGCAGGTCCTCAACCGCAGAACGAAAAATAATCCCGTACTCATCGGCGAACCGGGCGTCGGCAAAACCGCAATCGTCGAAGGCCTCGCCCAGCGAATAATCGCAGGCGATGTCCCTACGGGCCTCAGGAACAAAAGAATCATCGCTCTGGACATGGGCTCACTGATAGCCGGAACAAAATTCAGAGGTGAATTCGAGGACCGGCTAAAGGCCGTCCTCAAAGAGGTCATCGCCGCCGAAGGACAAATAATCCTTTTCATCGATGAGCTGCACACCGTCGTCGGCGCCGGTAAAGCCGAAGGCGCCGTCGATGCCGGCAATTTGTTAAAGCCTTCCCTTGCCCGCGGCGACCTGCGCTGTATAGGCGCTACTACCATCGACGAATATCGAAAGTACGTGGAAAAAGACGCCGCTCTCGAAAGACGTTTCCAGCCGATTGTAATTGACCCGCCGAGCGTTGAAGAGACCATAGCCATCCTCCGTGGCCTCAAAGACCGCTACGACACTCATCACGGCGTGCGGATTACCGACTCAGCCCTCGTTGCCGCCGCGACCCTGTCAAACCGCTACATTACCGACCGCTGGCTCCCTGATAAAGCGATTGATTTGATTGACGAGTCCGCCTCGAAACTGCGCATCGAAAATGATTCACTGCCAGCCGAGCTGGACACCATCCGCAGAAAAATAGTCCAGCTTCAAATCGAACGCGAAGCACTGAAAAAAGAAAGTGACAAGGCAAGTAAAGAACGATTAAAAAAAGCCGAAAAGCAGTTGGCCGAGCTCCAGCAGCAGGACAAAACGCTCACCGCACAATGGGAAAGCGAAAGAGGTGACATCGACCGGATAAAAACCATCAAGGAAAAACTCGAAGAGGCCCAAAACAGCTTCGAAGACGCCCAGCGAAAAGGCGACCTCGAAACCGCCGCCCGTCTGAAGTATGAAACCATCACAAACTTAAAAAAAGACCTCGATGAAAAAGAGGCCGAGCTTTCCAAATCCGACAAATCCATAATCCGCAATGAAGTAACCGCTGAGCACATCGCCGACGTTGTTTCCAAATGGACAGGAATACCCATCGTGAAATTACTCTCCGGCGAGCGAGAAAGACTTATGAAAATGGAGGATGCAATTCGCCGCCGTGTAGTCGGACAGGACGAGGCGGTCGCCGCCGTCTGCAACGCCGTTCGAAGGAGCCGCTCGGGCCTGTCGGACCCGAACCAGCCGATAGGAACGTTACTGTTCCTGGGGCCCACCGGTGTCGGTAAGACCGAGCTTTCCAAAGCACTCGCGGACTTTCTCTTTAACGACCCGCAGGCTATGATACGAATCGATATGAGCGAGTTTATGGAACAGCACTCCGTCTCCCGGCTAATCGGCTCGCCTCCGGGCTACGTAGGCTACGACGAGGGCGGCCGACTAACAGAAGCCGTCCGTAGAAAACCCTACTCGGTCATCCTGCTTGATGAGATTGAAAAGGCACATCCGGATGTCTTCAACGTCCTGCTGCAGGTCTTCGATGACGGCCGATTGACCGACGGAAAAGGCAAGACCGTCGATTTCAAAAACTGCGTCATCATCATGACAAGTAATATCGCCAGCCAGCAGATTCAGCAGCTAACAGAAGAATCCGGCGCCGACTGGGAAATCGAGGCGCATGTCAAAGACGCACTCAAGCAGCTCTTCAAACCGGAGTTCCTGAACCGCATCGACGAAATAATCGTCTTCCACATGCTCGACAAAGAGCACCTGCGAACGATTGTCGATATCCAGCTCGAATACCTCGCTGAGCGCCTCAAAGGGCGACACATAACTCTCGAATTCACCGACGGCGCTCGTCGGCAGATTATGGATGAAGGTTACGACCCCGCCTTCGGCGCAAGACCCTTGAAACGGACGATCCAGCAACGTCTGGAAAATCCCCTGGCCGCAGAGCTTTTGGCCGGTAAATTCGCCGACGGCGACAAAATAAAAATTGATGCCGATGCACACAAATTCACGTTTGAAAAAATTTAAGGACCGGGCCGAATTTCTCTGCGAATTTTCTTAACTACAGACGGTAATTTATTTATCCTAATTGGATAACATTTATTGCTATCTACCAGTTAAGGACGTTCGATAATGAAACACATGATAATATTGAAAAAACCGCACCTCTCACTCATCTGCATTGTTCTCATTTGCGGCTGTACGGCCCAAAGCCAAATGACCAAACCGCATACCCTGCTCTTTAGCCCAATCACACCGGAGTATCTACAGGACACCGCTGCCGATTGGAAGGCCGCCGGCTTCGATGGCTTCCTGTTATCAGGCATTATGCACAACTTCTCCGATGATATCTGGGCCGCCGACGGCGACGGTACCACCCGCAGCGAAAACGACAAAACCTTTCAGCGAATACAAGCCTGCAATGATAAATGCCGCAAACACGGCATCACAGAGAACTTTATCAAAGTCGCATTTTACAGCCACGTCCCCTTATGGACCGACGATGCCGCATGGCAAAAGGTTAACGAGAATTTTCGCCAAGCCGCCCGATTCGCCAAATTGTCCGGCTGCCGCGGTATAGCACTCGACATCGAATACGTCGGCGAACAATATGACCTGGATTGGGAAGGCTACGATTACAAAGGGTACACTAAAGACGACCTTCGCGCCGCCGCCGTCAAAAGAGGCTATGACCTTACCCGGGCTATGCTCCA
>CBDURK010000012.1:0-16992 GCA_965369645.1 uncultured bacterium
TTGAGAACAGTCTGTCGCAATGATGTTACTAATAATGACATTTCGTAATTTTCCGATATCAGGTTTCGACTGGTCCTTTTCATAAAGTCGAGCGCGGTTTCCCAGTCGAATGAAAATCGGAACCGTTACACCTTTTATGGTCAGGTTGGATATTGTCACTCGGTCGAGGGTACCGCCATCGACAATTTCCAGGGCAACACCTGCCAACCCTCTCTGACGCCCATAGATAACTTTGGAATAGCGGGGAGAGCATATCGTACAGTTAGTAATATTTATGTTCTGAAATCCGCCGCCGGACTCAGTTCCCATCTTGATAGAATTACAGTGGCTGCTGATGATGCAATCGGAGATGGTAATGTTTTCACATGGGTTCAGAGTTAGGCTTTTCAGTACAATAGCATCATCGTCAGAATCTACCCTGCAGCCGGTTATAATTACATCCTTGCAACTGTCAATGTTGAGACCATCATTATTATAGCTTACATGGTTAAAGACTGAGATATCACGAATAGTGAGACGATCACACTGACGATAATGCTGCATCCAGCTTCCGGCACTGCGCATGTTAATGCCTTCAATGAGAACATCAGAGCAGTTTTCCAGATAGATATTTTTAGGCCTCGGGCCGTTTTTATATTTGAAGTTTGAACCCTGCCCGTCGATAGTACCCCGGCCGCAAATCGCAATGTTCTTAAGATTCTTACCGGCGATAATTGCCCAATAACTTAATGTTTCGCCTTCCGTACCATTAAGTTTACGAGGGCGGCCATAGTCTTTTTTCTCTTTGCTGCCAAGCAATAAACAACCGGAATCAAGCCAGAGGGTAATCTTACTTTCCATATAAATCGTCCCAGTCAGCCATGTCCCGGCTGGGAAATATACTGTGCCACCACCGCTTTGGGCACATTGATCGACAGCATTCTGTATCGCCAGAGTACAGAGAGTTTTACCATCAGGTTTTGCGCCGAAGTTGAGTATGTTATATGCCTTGTTAGCAGACCCGAATGAAACCGGGCTGGATAGAAGCAATATTGCAAATGTTATTAGAAAGACTTTTTTATACATGAGAGACACCTTTCAAATAAATCTTTTCCAGAGAATATGTCGCACAGAGGCATTTTATAAGATTTCGTATGTATTCATGCCGTCAAGATAGTACAATTAGTTGCATGAAGCAAGTTTACATAAGTTCTTAAGTGAAAATTGCAACGGTTTTTCGGCAGGACAGGGCGGTTGAGCAGAATCACATGGAAAACGTTTGCGATTATATGAAACTAATCCGAAAGGATGAAAATAATGAAGAGAATCTTATTCTGTCTCCTTTGTCTTGCTGTGTCCACACAGATATATGCCTCAGACAAATATCGCGAACCCGACACATTCGTTCTCAAGTGCTCTGACAGCAATGTTATTAGAGCTTACGATATGGCGCTGAGAGTTGTAGAGGGCAACGTCAAACTGTGGCAACACGGATTGCTTGATACCTCCAGGCCGGTGCTCATGGCGGGAAAAGGCTATGCAAGACCATGGACACGGGATGCAAGCTATAACACTTTTTTCTGCGCCGGCCTCATCTATCCCAAGATTGCCAGGAACACCCTCCTGAGCGTGCTTCTAAAAGAAGATAATGTCATCCGAATCGGCGGCCAGTACTGGGACTGCATTTCATGGGTCACCGGCGCATGGGCTTACTACACCTATACGGGTGATGAGAATTTCCTGCGAACGGCATACACTGCTGCCGTGAATTCATTAGCCTATTTCCGTAAAAGAGAGTTCGACAACGCGACAGGTCTTTTCTGCGGGCCCGGTTGGTCGGACGGGATTGGGGGATATCCTGAACCGTACAATAATGCGGGCGGCAGCTCCTTCATACTTGACTACGCCAAACACAATGCACACATAGACAAAATACGTATGAAAGCCCTCAGCACGAACTGCTTGTATTATAATGCCTACCGTAAAGCAGTACAAATGGGTAAGCTACTCGACAGGCCCGCCCGGGAATGTAAAGATCTTGCGGAAAAGGCTGATGCTTTGAAAGCCGCAATAAACAGTCACCTATGGATTAAGAGCGCAGGTCACTTCGCATACTTTCTTGATGCCCAGGGACGTCTGGACCATTCACAGGAAGGCCTTGGACATGCGCAGGCCATTCTTTTTGGCGTGGCCGAAGCGAATCGTACAGAATTAATTTTCAAAAATCAATACGTCTGCCCCCACGGTATTCCATGTACATGGCCGCTGTTTAGTCGGTTTAGCAATGACAGAATCGGTCGACATTGTGGGACAGTCTGGCCCCAGATACAAGGCTTCTGGGCCCTTGCCGCGGCATCAGAAGGCAAGCTGGCTATTATGGATCGCGAATTCGAAGCTCTCACTGATATAGCACTTGCAAGCAATGACTTTAGCGAAATCTACCATCCATTCACCGGCCAGCCTTATGGAGGATTCCAGATAGGCAAACTCTGGCGCAGCCAACCTGCACAGACATGGGCCGCAACTGCCTATATAGCCATGATTTATCAGGGCGTGATAGGTATGCGTTTTGACTCGAATGGCCTCTTCTTTAAGCCTCTTGTACCCTCACGTATAATCAAATTGAGTCTGACAGGCATCAAGTATCGTGGCATGACTTTAGACGTTAAGATATATGGTTCCGGTATAAAAATAAACAGGTGCACGCTTGACAATAGAATCATGGAACAACCGAGAATCGCAGCGACCATGACCGGACACCATATTATTAGCATCTATATGGGCGGTATCACAGCACAGTGACGGAGTTAATCCTAAGTTTCATATTTCGGAGAAACTTAAACTCCAAGAGATGCCAGTAATAAACGGCTACCCCTTATACGATACGATCAATGGCTCATTTTCACCAGCAGCCACCATCCGGCGTCTGAGGATTTTAGCCAATTTAGCCCGAACGTCTGCCAATGCGGGATCATCGACAAGATTATGTCGTTCATAAGGGTCATTTTCCAGATCGTATAGCTTGTCTTCCATATACTCATCGCTGCACGAATCACGTCCGCCGTTCTTGCCCTTTGCTTGAACCGAGTATTTCCATCTTTGCGTACGAACAGTTCGACCAACATGTGACTCACTTATCTGGACGAATATCTCTTTCGGCCAATCGTCCGCCTTTGAATTTACAAGCTGCTGCAGTGCCCTGCCTCTCATGTAATCCGGCGGCCGGACATTACCGGCCTGAAGTACCGTCGGCGGAAAGTCAATCAGACTTACCATTTCGCTTATCACTTTGCCGCCGGTAAAGCCCGGGCCATGAATGATCATGGGAGTGCGGATTGCATTGTCGTGACAGGACCTTTTGTATTCGCTATTGCGGGTTCTAAAGTGACAGCCATGATCAGATGTGTAAATTAGTACTGTGTTATCCGCTATCCCAAGCTGGTCCAGCTTGTCCCGGATACGGCCGACATTTTGGTCGAGGCTCCAGCAGCAGCCTAAATAATCGGGCATCTCTTTTCGCCAGTCGCCTTTGGTACCCGCCAGATCGCCGGGGATTTTATAGTTAGCAAAACGCTTTTTGGAACCACGCGGCCCCTCAAAATGATTGTGGTCATTCTGATGATGAGGCTCGATATATGAAATGAAGAGGAAAAACGGCTTATCACTATTCCGGTGATCCAGGTATTCCAATGCCCAGTCGGTGAGTGCATCTACGCGATACCGGTCTTTGGGAAATTGATGCTTATTGCCATTATCGTCAAACATATAGCCATCGTAGCTGTGTGAGGTGAATTCAAGTACATCCGATGCCAGCCAAAAGTCCCGGTAACCTCCACGCCGCTGTTTGGGAATCGGCTTGGTTCGATAGTCTGCATTATGCCCGGGAACTCTGGAGGTCGAAGCTAAATGCCATTTACCCAGATAGCCCACTTCGTAGCCCGCATCAGATAAGCAATGAGCGATAGTTTTTTCATTTTCAGGTAGTGCTATTCCGTTACGGTAGCATCCTGTTTCAGTAGCGTACTTGCCGGTTTGCAGACATGACCTTGCAGGCCCACAGACAGGCTGACATGTAAAGGAATACTCAAAACGCACACCTTCACGAGCCAACTGATCCAGGTTGGGAGTAAGGTTATCGAACAATGGCGAACCATAGCAGCCGACCGTATCCCATCGCTGCTGGTCACTGAAAATAAAAATGATGTTGGGTCGGTTCAAGTTGTCGTTTCCCAACACACTTTGGCTTTTGGCCCATCCGTATGTCGTGATATACGCTATGCTCAATCCAAAAGTCTTGAGAAACTCACGACGTCCCAGCATCTTCGCCTTCATTTGAACCTCCGTTCCATAACGGAACTGATAGCAATCAATTTCAATTCAGCAGGAATATGGCTCACTTTTTCAATTCCGGAATTGGCCTGCCGGTTGTCCATGGCAAACCGGCCATTTCTATCTTTTTCTGTAGATTAACGAAGTCTATTTCAATCAATTCTTTAATCTGACCAACTAAAGCCTCGAATTCTTCTTTTGCTATCTCAAAATCCTGCCGATGAGTTTGAGTAGGACCATAGGTTAATCGCATGGCATTCATCGACGAATTTACCCGATTCATAATGGAGATACGGTCGGATTCGTTATATCGTGACTTAGTAGTGTTGCCGATGAGTAATTCGCGAATGTCTTTCAACTTCAGTTCCATTTTTCTCGCTTCTTCAAACAGTTGTGGCGTGCCTTTGTCAGATCGTTTCAGTACCTGTTTTATTTCGACTAATTGTTTCAAAACTTCGTCCGTTTTTCCAAAAGCACCACGAATGGCCCGTTGGAGTTCTCCGGCTGTCATGTAGAATCGGAGAACCACGTCACTGTCCTGGGCAGGCAAAGATGGGGTAATCATAGGCACAACTTCAACCGTCTGTGATTGTCCAAGCGGCTTTACTTCGTCCTTTATACGTTTCTCGGCTGTTATTGTATATATTCCCGGAACAACAAAAGGCCCACTGCCGCCAGCCGATGAAAGGGAAGAATAACGCAAGTTCCAGTTCACTCGATGGAAACCGGCAGAAACTCCTCCGGTGACACGATTCACAACGTTACCTTTTGTGTCCTTTATTGCAAAAGTAATAATCGGACTTTCTTCACGTTCTTCCTCTTTCAGTACATCCCAACCGGGATACGGATTATCACCGCCCTGTTTTTTATTTTTCTCTTCTTTTTCACGGCGGGATTGTTTCATCGTCTTTAACGAGTCCTTGAGATAGTAGGTGAAAACTGCACCGAACGGTGGATTTCGTGCGGTAAAAAATCCATCACCCTGGCTCCCTTTTTCGCTGCCCAGAGCCCGTGCCGGTACATACAATAAAGCTTTCCGGATGGGCAGCAGCATAAACTCCTTTTCGTTCAGGATCTCATCACTGATCTCACGCAGGAAAGAATAGTCGTCCAGCACGAAGAAACTGCGTCCAAATGAGGCCCCAACCAAATCGTTTTCCCGCCGCTGAATCTCGATATCTCTAAAGGAAATCGTTGGAACATCTCCTTTGAGTTTTATCCATTTGTTTCCTCCGTCAACACTGAAATACAAACCGAATTCCGCACCAAGAAAATAGAGATCGGGTTTCACATGGTCCTGGGCAAACCGCCAGAGAATTTGTCGTTCAGGTAAATCGCCCGTAATGGAATGCCAGGTCCTGCCACGATCATCGCTTCTCACTATGTAGGGTTTGAAATCTCCGGACTTGTGATTATCAAAAACAGCATAAACCGTATTAACATCATGACGGTCGGCCTTGATGTCGTTAACGAACGCCTCTTCTGGGATACCATAAATCCGGTCCACTTTTCGCCAGGTACCGCCTGCATCCTCTGTCACTTGAATGAGACCATCATCAGTACCAATATAGATAAGTCCTTCCTTCAAAGGAGATTCGGATATGGAAGTGATATTACCATATTGCGACATGGCCCCAGTATCGTAAACTGCATTGATGCTCCACACCCTATCCATATGTTTCAACTTATAACGATCTATGTTGCGTGACAGGTCGGGGCTGATGGTGGTCCATGAATCACCGCGGTCGTCACTGCGGTGCAGTTTCTTGGAGCCATAGTAAAGACGGGTATGAGAATGAGGACTGATAAAAATCGGCGAGTCCCAGTTGAATCGCAGGTCATCTTCACCTTTTGCCGGTCGAGGTCGGATATCGATTCCTTCACCTGTACGCCTATCAAAGCGCTTCAAATACCCCTTTTGGGATTCACCATAAATGATGTTCGGATCTTCCGGATCAATAGCGCAATCATGCCCATCACCGCCAATGATCGCTTGCCAGTCACTGTTGCGAATGTTTGATGCATTTGATGTGCGGCTTGGGCCATACTGAGTGGCGTTGTCTTGAGTGCCGCCCACTAAATTGTAGAACGGTTTATCATAATCAACATCTACTTTGTAGAATTGGGTCAAGGGAAGATTAGGGAAATATTCAAATGTTTGACCACGATCAAAAGACCTGTAAAGCCCGCCGTCACAACCTACCAATAGAAAATCAGGATCATTCGGATGAAAAACTACAACATGATTGTCCACGTGTTTCCAGCGGCTTTCGACGGTCTGCCATGTCTTACCTCCATCTTCTGTGCGTCCTAAGCGAACATTCATCTGATATACCACATCAAACCGGTATGGATCGCAAAAGATTTCCTGGTAGTAGTGCGGCCCGGTCCCGCCGCTGATATAATTGCTCATTTTGCTCCAGCTTTGTCCACCATTTTTCGAGCGCCAAAAACCGCCTTTACGCCCGGACAGTTCGATTGAGGCATAAACCACATTAGGTTTAATCGGAGAGACAGCCAGGGCTATTTTCCCCATGTCCTCACCGGGCAAACCGCTTTTCAACTCTTTCCAGTTTTCGCCTGCATCCATCGATTTGAATATTCCCGTCTCCGGCCCGCCATTAACCAAAGCCCAGACAGTGCGATGACGTTGATGGGTAGCGGCATAAATGACATCCGGATTGATGGGATCAAATACGACATCGGTCACTCCTGTGTAGGGTCCTTTAGAGAGAATCTGAACCCAGGTTTTGCCGCCATCGGTTGTTTTATAAAGTCCACGGTCTCCGCCTGCAGACCAAAGGGGGCCCTGGGACGCTAAATAAACAGTGTTGGAATCGCGAGGATCCACGAGGATTTTTGCGATATGTTCACTATCTTTGAGCCCCATGTTCTTGAATATTTTCCCGCCATCCAGACTTTTATAGACACCATCGCCATAACCAACATGACGCCCTCCGACATTTTCACCCGTCCCAACCCAAATGACGTTGTGGTTGGATGGATCGATCGTAACACAACCGATGGAATATGATCCATATTTGTCAAAAATAGGAGTCCAGGTCGTGCCGGCATTGACGGTCTTCCATACGCTGCCCGAACCGGCTGCGACATACCAGGTGTTGGGTTGCGCTGGATCAATAGCGACATCGGAAATTCGCCCTGACATCAGAGCCGGACCAATATTTCGCAATTTGATTCCACTGAATGTTTCGGCGCTTAATTTAGTTTTTTCTTTCGTCTCGGCCTTTTCATCCGCCAACGCCGGAAAAGCAAACAGGATAACCAAGAACAGCCCAAATAAATAATTCCGCATCATTTGGATTCCTTTAGATAATTCGAGTATGGCTTAATACTTTAAGCAATGATTTCACATTTACATTTACACAATGGTGCTCCTCCAAATCCATTTCTTTAGACTACCATATTTGTACCGAAAAAACAACTTTTTTATCGAGTGTGTTACGGATTCAATCGAATAACACTGGAAGCTACACAGGAACGCTTCTACAGAAAGATAATGCTGAGGGTAAAGTTCATTAAACAACGCAATGTGCAGGCTCTATACACTATGCCATCCAAAGCAACTGCTTTTTTAGGGGCCTCTTCGGTGTGGGAAGCTGTGAATATGTTTTTTTACCGTGTTTGATTAGAATCCTGTTTAATCTCGGCCAGAATCTTCATACAGGCGGAATTTAGCTCAATGACACGGTCCTCAGCATCAGCCTCATTATAGCAACGAAACTCTGGTGCGTTACCGGAAGGGCGCAAGTGTACGATTTCATCACTGTCAAAAGTCATGCGCAGGCCATCGGTGCGGTCGATACCGGAACAAACGCCACACAGCTTACCAAAGATATCCGTGGCTTTTGCCCGGTCTTTCGCCGCATCGCCGGAGTCAAATAAATCAAGAATACCCTTACTGTCTTCCTGTGGAAAGTTCTTCAGACGATCACTTGCAGTGTAACGTTCAGGCAGATCGTTTGTAAGCTCGGATATTATTTTGCCTTCCCTTACAGCGAGCAGAAGAATACAAAGATGGAGTATAACTGCGTCACGTGTTGGCAAAGCCCGGAGACTTTTTCCAAACAGCGGAATGTCGGAGTTCGTTAGAAAACCTCCGTTAGCTTCATAACCGACGACCACCTTTGCTCCACCCTTCCTCGCATTAATCATAGATTCAATGACAAAAGGCGACCCGATTCGCGTGCGACTGACACTCTTGAAATAAGCCGACTTTTCAACAGCACTATTGCAGCTAACGGGTGTGCTGACAGAGTCTGCGCCAAGATATTTTGCGCAGAGAATTCCAGCCACATCACCACGAAGCCAACGACCTCTTTCATCGGAAATTAACGGCCGGTCGCTATCGCCATCTGTAGAGATAATTGCATAATATGAATCATCCGCCGCCCACTTCTCCGCCAACTCAACATCTTCAGGACGAATCGCCTCAGTATCAACAGGAATAAACGCATCCGTCCGACCTAAAGCAACCGCATCAGCGCCAAGCCCCTTGACAATCTCCAAAATAATATCACGTCCAACGGCCGAGTGCTGATATACTCCAATGCGCTTGCCTTTAAGACAGTCATCAGGAAAGATATCAAGATATCGCCCAACATAACTCCGTTGGGCAGTATTCGACAGAATCCATTGTTCATCTAATGACGATGAAAAACTCTTTGCATCCTTAAAGATGCTGTCATCTACGGCGACCAACTGCCGGCGGATACCGTCTTCATCGGCTTTTAGAATCTCGCCTGAAGGCTTGTTAAACTTGATACCGTTGCGGTCGGCCGGGATATGGCTGCCAGTCACCATGATTGCCGGAATATTTTTCTCGATGCCGTAAAGCGCTATTGCCGGTGAAGGAATTTTCCCACAATTCACCGGCGTGTAGCCCATATCAACAGCAGCCCGGCGAACAGCCTGCATAATCCTGTCCGTGCTCGGACGAAAATCGCCTGCAACAGCAACCTCTGTTCGTGCCTTCCCGATTTCACCAACAGACTCAAGATATTGCAGGAATCCCCTGGTATATACATAACAGACGAAATCCGTCATATCATCGGCAAGGCCGCGAGCACCACTTGTACCGAATTTCACACCGCTGCTTAGCATCAAATCCTGTATTTTGATTTCCATTGCCGTCCTCCACTAATTTTCAATCTGTGGCATGTATTTCATAACTGGATATTATCACAAGGGCCTGATAATTCAAGGACTATTACTATAATGGAATATATCCCAGGATTACACAAAAAGCGACTTACCGCTTCATAAATAATATTGCTGCACACTCCATGATAAACGCAGGTTCTTTTCATTTGACATTTCCAATCTTACCTGCGTAAACTATGCGTATGTTGTCGTCATCCGGCAGACTAACCACAATGACAATCATTGAAGGGTGATTCGAATGTTATACCGAAAACAAATAATTACAGCCATTCTCGCAGCGGCAGTAACATCTAATCTGTGTGTAGTATCGTCTCTTGCAGGAGAGAAAAAGGTCGAGCTGAGACATGATTACAACGTTAAACCAGTACCTTTCAACAATGTGCGTGTTAATGACGATTTCTGGACTCCTCGACTTGAGACCAATCGGAAGGTCACTATTCCTTATGCTTTTCAGAAATGTGAGGAGACAGGGAGAATTAGAAACTTTGAAAAGGCGGCCGGTTTATTGGAAGGCAAACACGAAGGGATATACTTCAACGATTCGGATGTTTACAAAATTATGGAAGGCGCCGCGTATTCACTCAGAGTCTATCCCGAGACGATGATGCGGTTATACCTGGATAAGCTGATTAGTATCATGGATGCCGCCCAGTGGGAAGACGGATACCTATTTACTTTTTACTCGGTGCCTGAGCGTCAGCCCGAAAAACTCTGGACAAACATTCAGAGTATTCACGAGCAATACTGCGTTGGGCACATGTACGAAGCCGCTGTAGCTCACTACCAGGTTACCGGCGATAAATCATTCTTAAATATCGCCATGCAAAACGCAGACTTAATCTGCAATACTTTCAACCCAAACAAGCGAACCGACCCGCCCGGACATCAGGAAATCGAAATTGGGCTCTGTAAATTGTATCGTGCAACCGGCCAAGAGAAGTATCTGAGCCAGGCGAAGTTTTTTCTGGACCAGCGGGGACGCAGTGGTAATCGTGGTCCCAAGGGTGACAGCGGGCTTTATGGGCAGTACAGTCAGGACCACAAGCCGGTCACTGAGCAAACCAGGGCTCTGGGGCATTCAGTGCGTGCCGCTTACCTATATACGGGCATGGCGGATGTCGCGGCGCTAACCGGGAACATGGAATATATCGAGGCGATTGACGCTATCTGGAAAGATGTTGTCGGGACTAAATTATATGTCACCGGTGGTATTGGTGCAGCCGGCGGAAATGAGGGTTTCGGCGAATCTTATGAGCTGCCGAATATGACTGCCTACTGCGAGACTTGTGCCTCTATAGCCAATATTCTCTGGAACCATCGAATGTTTTTAATGCATAATGACGCCATGTACATCGATGTTCTCGAACGAGTGCTGTACAATGCCGCTTTATCGGGAATTTCGATGAAGGGCGATCTTTTCTTCTATCCTAATCCTCTGCAATCCATCGGTCAGCATGCTCGAAGTCCGTGGTTTGGCTGTGCGTGCTGCCCTTCGAATGTCGCCCGTTTTATTCCATCGGTGCCGGGTCTTGCGTATGCCTATAAAGACAACGATGTGTATGTGAACTTATTTATCAGCAGCGAGAGCACAATTGAGACCATAAACAATAAAGTTAAACTGACACAACAAACACAGTATCCGTGGAATGGTATAATTAACATCAATGTCGAGCCGGAAAAAAACGACACGTTTGCCATTTATGTTCGTATCCCCGGCTGGGCTCAGAATCAGCCCGTACCGAGCAATCTATACAAATACCAGAAGACCAGATATGAGGAGGTTGCGCTAAAGGTTAACGGTAAACGAGCGGCTATTAAAATCCAGAGAGGCTTTGCCCGCATCGAGCGTAAATGGCATAAAGGTGACACGATCGAGTTGAATCTGCCGATGCCCATCCGCCGGATTATCGCCCATCAGAACATCAAAGCAAATCGGGGCAGGGCGGCCCTTCAACGGGGGCCAATAGTTTTCTGCCTTGAATCACCTGACAATGACGGCAAAGTATTGAATCTAATGATACCGGATGATTCAGAGCTTAGAACAAAATACAGGGCGGACATCTTAAATGGTGTCATGGTGGTTACTGGCAAAGCACAGGTGGTTAAACGCACAAATAACGGCGGAATTGCCCCGGCTAAGGAAAAGCAATTTACCGCTATTCCTTATTACGCATGGGCCCATCGCGGTCGAGGAGAGATGACGGTCTGGCCGGCTCGAAAAGCCGAAGCTGCCCGGCCCTAACCGGTAGATACATTGACGTACCGAAGCAAAACCACAGCGCCATTCGTACATGTATCTCTGGACGCGATAAAAGATCAAAATCAGCCGGTGTGCAGGAAGTCATAATCAAATAGCCAATTTGCCGGAATATCTTAATTCATCTTAACCATAATTACCGGTATAGCACATGGTACCGACATGCTATTCGACCTCGATAATTGCTTCTGTCCAGCGGGGCAGGTTCCATTTATTTAATTGCACGTCGGCTGTTAGAACGTATGTTCCCGGGTCAATTGATGCACCAATTAAAATGCTGAAATCAACCTGCTTCTCGGCTTGCGAAGGGATGGTGACAGAAGCAGTTGTGGCTTTTTCATCGAATCCATCGGGAAGATTAAGCGATACGGTGAACTTACGAGAGGCATCGGAATGATTGAATGCCGTTAAGCTGATTTGAATGCTCTGTCCGGATTTTGCTTTACGGCCATAGGGGCTAAAACGTATCCATCTCTCATCGATACCGTAATTAGGCTCGTCCCATGGAAAGAGTTCAGCAAGTAGTGCTTTGCGTTTGGTCAATGTTGCTGTCATGAGGTCAATTTGTTTGTTGCTAAAACTGAAGGGCTCAACTACGTGCTGGTTTATAAGCAATGTTCCATGCGGGATTTTTCTCAGCAGATTAAGGCAATAGAAGTAGCCCATCTGCTCGTGTAGTAAGTTGCGATTGAGTAGGCAGTAGTCGTCGATTCCTGATGGTGTAAATGAGTCGCCGATGAAGAAGATATTTTCGGCGTTGTCTTTCTCAACGAGCAGTGCATCGTGGTATATAGTCTGTCCGGGGTAGTCATAAAATGTGAACGTAAATTCTTTCCATCGCATCTTATGGGCCTCGGGCATAATTTTGATATCAGAAATAGGATTATTCGTCAAGCAGGGCAGACGATATTTATCGGGGTGTTTGAGGATATCGACAGAGGAACCTGTTGCATAGACGGGACAGTTAAACTCAGTGAGACAGGCGGCAACATCGTTCGTATGGTCATCGTGATAGTGCGTTATAAACAGACCTTCGAGGTCGATTAGTTTTCCTGCTTCTCTGAGCTCAATAACTTTTTTGACTATCCGGCTGCTGCCGCAATCGACAAGGAACCCGGAGCGGTCTTTGGATATAATCAGCCGTGAATTGTTGATTGGCACAATCCATTCGGGCGGCTTTTCCTTAATCACTTCTGCCCAGGGCATCCAGTTGACACTGTAGTCTGGACCAAGGACACGCCTTGTCAGAACATCATAGTTTTTGTAAAAATACCATCGGCCGGCGCTAATAGACAGATAGTTTTCATATACTGACCGGAGTCGTTGTATCAAAAGATTGATCGCTTCGGTGGGCCTGCGCACGACCGGTCCTCGGGCGGGTATGAGGATATCGGGTCTTTGAGCCGCTACTTTTTGCAGGCTGTTGATAAGTTTGCCCATTCGGCCAGCCCAGCCGTGGTAGCCGCCGATGTTTGCTTCTTTGACAGCGTCCTGCAGGGAGTACAGGTCGAATAGCTTTCCTTTACCGTAGATAATATCCCCAACGAAGGCGTATTTGAGACCATCGATTTCGATGAAATACGTGAGGGCATGGCGTGTATAACCTGGTGTTTCGACAACCTCAATTGGTATTCCTCTCCATGAGAAGTTCTCACCAGCCTTAACGGTTCGGCCAACTTTCAGGGATTTAGTCATATTTTTAGTTCCCTGTTGAGCGTAATCGTGAAACCGGCGGGTTGTAAAGTCATTCCAGAAACGCTCGACATTATTGAACTTGTCCACACCCGATTTGCCTGCAACGGCAATTGCTCCGTTTTTTACAAGCTCTCGCCCCGCCCAGACAACATCACGTCTGCTGTGGGTGAACAGCACCATATCAGCCTTTTTGATTTTCCCTTCGGGATCGCCGTAGATGACCAGGTGAGCATTGTCTTTTTCTATATCCACACCGTTGACCGGCCCCGGAATCAATGATACGTGGTCGCTCAATTGGATTACCTCAGCAAAACATGATTGGCTTGTTAAAGGAAAAATCAGCAACACAGCAATAACAATCATAGTAAGATTTCGCATGGGCTACTCCAGATTTATATTTTTAGTGTAACTCTAATTAATGAGATTACCAGCGGCCTGAGAGCTTATTGAGCATATCTTTGGGTGTTGGGCCGTCATGAACAACAAGACGGTAACGAAGCCGCAGAGTTTCACCTGCTTTCACATTCACCGGTTCAGCAGCTACGATACAGGGATTTACCATCCAGACATAACGTGGATTGTGCCAGGTCGCCGGTGGATTTTCCGGGTGATCGATGACACCGACACCAATTGTTTTGCCATTATCAAGTTTGATGGTGTAGTCGTACCATTGCTCGGAGGGCCAGTTCAATTCCGGAACTGAATAGTGCGGGTCAGGTAGCTGCACTTTCCCCTCATCGGTAGCGTAATAGGAATCGCCGTCGTTCCTTGCACGCACACAGAATCCGCCAAAAGCCGTATGGTTCAATGTCATATCGAGCTTCGGAGTAAGTCGGTAATCCAGGTCAATGACATACACTCCATCCTGCTCACGAATTTTCGCCGAAGTATGTTCGGTCATCATTACCCGTTCGTTAGTTATCCAGTCATTGTGAATCCTCAAATCAGCTTCTTTATCATCTGCCTTTGCCAGTCGAACTTCGCGGTTTTTGATGATTCTTCCCTGGGTAGGCGCGAACTCCCCCCAGCCCCAGAAATCGGCACGGTAGATGTTCCAACCATAAGTTGGGCCTTTGGGGCCTAAACTTGTGAAGTCGGCTTTCTCTCGGAAGTCCATCGTGTGCCATGCAAGGAAAACGCCTCGATGATGATGATGGTCGCCCGGAGCCAGGTCGGTCAAACGCTCGCCCGAAGGCGTATTGAGCGGATGAAAACAGCAAACACTGCTGGCAGCCAGATTTGTCTTTTTAGGCTTTACCGTCATATAACGAAAGACTGTCTTTCCTGCCGGATTCTTTAGAACAACTCCATATTTGTCCGGTGCTAAGCTGTAACGACCTTCACCTTCTCCAGCCGCTCCCAAAGAACCGACGCAGCCAGACACGGAAGCAGAGACAATTACTGTCATAAGCGATAACAATATCTTTCGCATAGTGATTTTCTCCTTTGAAACTTGATTTTTACATACGCTTGATACGTATATTGCGATACCAAACAGGCCGGCCATGGTCCTGTAATCCTATATAGCCGACTCGGGCAAAATCTTTCAAGGCACGGCCGAACTTGTTGTCCGTACCATCCGGATTCTTATGCGGAGTTGTCCAAAGATCCAAATTCATATCGATGATCAGCTCGTTATTGAGCACTACTTTGATACTGCTGCCTTTGCATGTAACTATGCAGTGGTTCCACTGCCCCGGTTTATTGATAGCGTTCTTTGTCGGTTCAAGACAATTGTAAATCGCTCCAGCGGTACCATTCTTGCTGAGCCTGTTCCTGCCGTATGAGTTGCTCACCTGGATTTCGATACCGGTATAAACGGGATCTTTCAAATCCGATGTACGGAAAAAGATTCCGCTGTTAGTGCCTTCGATAACTTTGAATTCCAGATCAAGAATAAAATCTCCGTACTTATCCTTAGTCCAGAGATAATCATAATTATGCTCCTTGCCATCCATATTACGTCTGACGGTAAGTTCGCCGTCCTTCACCATCCAGGCATTGTCAGGCCCGGTAAGCCAGCCGTTGAGATTTTCGCCGTTAAACAGTGTGACATATTTCTGAGCATCTGTCGTACCCATGCAGCCCAAAACGGCAAAAGAGACCGTTATTGTCATCAGCGTTATTAAAACATTTCGCATAGTGATTTTCTCCTTTGAAACATACGTTCGATCATTCATCGCTATATTTTTTTAACTTGTTATCCATTTAGAGTCGCTTTATCCAGATATTCTTAAACTGAACCAGGCTGGAAGCAGGGCCGTGCTTACCTGTTCTTTTGTTAATACCACCATGGTGCTGCAAACCTATAGGGCCTTTATCCTCAATGCCGGGTATTTGAGCGTTTTCAATTACCATCTTGCCGTTAAGCATTATCGTTACTCTGTCTCCTATCATAGTGATATCCATTGAGTTCCACTGCCCAACCGGATTATCGGCCGGCACTTTTGGTACGGCCGCAGCACGAAGTTCCGGCGGCAGTTTCTTGTTATTTCGAACCGACCAAAGTTCACCGGAGCCTATTGGCCAGCACCATAAATTTGCCTGACCGCCGCTTGTGCCCCGAAACAGAATGCCGGAGTCGGCGTTAGGCGTCAGTTTCTTAATTACGTTACCTTTGGTATCGGTCTTGAGCGAACCGTCAGGCAGGATGGTCGGCATCGGATACAGGCCGGATGTTCGTTTGAAACGCCATTCGACATGCAGGGCATAGTCTCCGAACGATTCTTCGGTCCAGAGACTCTTGTTACCTTTAGCTTCGGACATCGCATCATAATCAATTACGCCGTTAATGACCTTCCAATGGCCATTGTCACCTTCGGGCACTTTCCAGCCGGTAAAGTCCTTGCAATTAAACAGTACCCCATACTCAGGCCATGACCGCCACGTGTGATACGTCTCATGCGGCGGAAGTTTGTGTTCGCGGGGCGGTGTCGTTGGGAAACCATGATTATAAAACACATAGAGACCGCCTTTTCCTGCGATTATAATGTCATTTTTACCATCCTTATTCATGTCCTCAATATTAAGCTTCATTCCAACACTGACAACATAATTAGGCGGCGGATTGATTCCTTCTTCATCCGGGTAATGCGGCAAATGGTTAAAGGAAAGAACATGCCGTTCAAACTCACCTCCCTTGATATCGTACCAGAAAGCATACAACGGCTCGAAAGCCCCGATATCACCGCCATGATGTGCGAAAAGACGCTTCCCTGTCACCAGGTCAGCCTTGCCGTCACCGTTCAAATCGCCGAGCTCCATCGTATGAAACTGGCTATATTCGGTTTCGGCCCAGTGTGTAGTGAAGGTGCGCTTACCACTTCTGTTAACCTTCTGTTGCAGCCATGCCAAGCCGTATGCGTGAGAGGAACCGATTATAATATCATTCAACCCATCCTCATCGACATCATGCACAAGGATCGGGTGTGAACCAGCGCCTCCTCTGCCCTTGGCAGGCTCGAATTTATAGTCGGCATGAAACTTCCAGGGCTTGTCCGTCGCACGTCTCGGCTGCTCATACCAGCCAACCGGAGTTACAATATCGG
>CBDURK010000013.1:0-16989 GCA_965369645.1 uncultured bacterium
CATCCACAACAATACCCGTTAATTTTCGACTGCCTGCTCTTTGTTCAAAACATATAAAAACGCCTCTTTGGTAAACAGCATTTTGCGATGGCGGCAAATATCACCTGCGTTCAATTCACTTACAGGCATAACAACTACCTTTGGAATATTATTAGCTGATTTGTAAAGATTTACGTTTTCAGAGCTAACCGTTACCAAACAACTGCGATCAATTTTCAAGTTGCCCAGAATACCTACAAAATCTTTTGTTTTCGGTTTATCAAAATTCAGCCCGTCAACAACCACAACATCGCTTCTCAAAAGCTTTGCCAATATCGCAGAGTCCCTGGCTAATCTTCTTTGCTTTTTCGGCATACTTTTACTGAAATCCCTGTTAGTCTTGGCAAAGGTAGCACCGCCACCTTTACGTTTACCGGTTCTGATATTACCAACGCGGGCATTTCCGGTTCCCTTTTGCCGAAACAGCTTTTTGCTCGAACCGGCCACCATGCTTCTGCTCTTGGTTGCGGCAGTTCCCACACGCTTATTCGCATGATACATAACAACGGCCTGCTTAAGCAGGGAGTATCTGACCGAGCCGCCCAAAACCGCCTCATCAACTTTCAGGCTTTCGACTTCCTGACCATCTGTGTTGTAAACTGCCAATTTAATCATTTTTCCAGGTATTCCATTCTCCCACTACTTAGGCTTTTTTTGCACTTCGTACAATGCAATAACCACCGGCCGGGCCGGGCACAGATCCCTTGATGATTAACAAGTTCTTCTCTTCGTCCACTTCTACTAACTTGTGGTTCTTCATTGTAACCCGACAGTGGCCCATATGCCCTGCCATTCTCTTCCCTCTTTTAGGGCCTGCACCATGACCTGCGTCACTACAGTAACTCGCTATCGAGCCAGGCGCTCTGTGTTTTCTTTCCGTGCCATGCGAGGCCGGGAACCCTCCAAAACCGTGGCGTTTCATAACTCCGGCAAAGCCTTTACCCTTGCTGGTACCCACGACATCGACGTATTTCTCTTCCGCAAACACAGAAACCGTCACAGCATTTCCAACTTCGTACTGCTGTTCGGCGCCTTCTTCCAAACGCATCTCTTTGATGAACTTCTTTGGGGTTGTGTTGGCTTTTTTGGCATGCCCGATTTGCGGATGCTTCCTGCGGGCTGGTTTTACCTCATCATAACCCAATTGAACAGCATTGTAGCCGTCAGTTTCAGTCGTTTTCACCTGCATAACCTGACAGGGACCGGCCTGTATGACCGTAACCGGCACTAAGTTACCCAAATCGTTATATATCTGGGTCATTCCAACTTTTTTTCCTAACAACATTGCCATTTCTTTGTATCTCGTCTCTATTGGTTAGCTTGGAAAATCAGGCTTTTATCCTTACAAAAACTCCCGCCGGAACTACAAGGCGGTTCAACACTTCAACCGTTCGAGCGTTGGCTTCGTGAATATCAATCAGGCGTTTATGAGTTCTCAACTCGAACTGTTCACGCGATTTCTTGTCGATGTGCGGACTTCGTAAAACAGTATATCTTTCGATACGCGTCGGTAGAGGTACGGGGCCACTAACACGAGCATTTGTTTTTCGAGCGTGCTCCACTATTTCCTTGGCGGACGCATCAAGAGCCCTGTGGTCGTAAGACTCCATCTTAATTCTTATTCTTTCAGTGTCAGCAGCCATAAGATTCCTTTACTCAAGCCAATATAGGCTCGAAGTATTTTAACTTATACTACAAAAAATATAAAATCCAATTTTAGACTATACTACTTCTGCTATCATGCAAAAGTATTTTGTTCGATTTCTGGCAGGAAAGGCCTTTGTATCGATTGTTGATTACTCAAATGTTTTTTTCGATTTAGTCATTCAATAATCAACTACCAACTTCGCCTTCCTTAAAAGTTTGGGTTCGGGTTGTAATTACTACCCATCCAAAGCTATCCATTAACTTTTGGAATACCCCTGAAACTAACAGAGTCATAAATCATCCATGACCACAATTTTTTAGATATGCCACAGCCCAACTAAGGTTTACGCAAAGCCATCCTTGGCGATGCTCGCTACGGCTGAAAACGTTGAAAGCTAACACATAAAACAGCAGGTGTCAACAAAATGTCGATAAAAATATTTAAAATATAAAAATTTTTACAATTTCTTAAAATATGATTTGCCTGGCAATCTGTTCGGGGACCTTCTCATAGCTCAACGGCTCCATCGTAAAGGTCCCCCTGCCCGCTGTTACGCTTCTAATATCGCTGGAATATCCGAATAATTCAACCAGCGGAGCCTTCGCATCAATTACCTGCATATTCCCATGCACATGACAATCGGTGATTAGTCCCCTTTTTGCAAGCAAGTTACCCTGAACAGCTCCAAAATTAATCTGTGGCACTATTACTTGAAGCCTCATAACCGGCTCAAGTAATACCGGTTCCGCCTCTTTTAGCGCCTTTCCTATAGCAATTGCGGCTGCCTGCTCAAAAGCGAGGCCCGATGAATCCACAGAATGGAAAGAGCCATCAATTAGCGTAACTTTAATTCCCACAATAGGATATCCCGACAATACCCCGCTGCTTAAAGCATCCTTGCACCCACTTTTTACGTCAGGAATATACTCTCTGGGTACGGCATCACCTGGGGCCTCATTCAAAAATTCATAATCACGGCTCCAATGGCCGTCTTCGGTTAAAAGCGCCTCGACTTTCAAAACAACGTGCCCGTATTGGCCGTGCCCACCTGTCTGGCGGACAAACTTGCCTTCAGCCTGTGCTGTTTTAGTGATAGCTTCCTTGTAGGCCACTCGGGGTTTGCCTACCCTGACATTCACCCCTTTGTCCCTTATCAGTTTATGCTGAAGTATCTCCAGGTGTAATTCACCCATTCCACTGATTATTGTCTGGCCCGTTTCAGTGTCAGTTTTGCATTCAAAAGTCGGATCTTCACGCTTTAAATCGGCCAGGGCATCAGCCAATTTTGCCT
This sequence comes from uncultured bacterium, assembly GCA_965369645.1. Classification (GTDB taxonomy): domain Bacteria; phylum Planctomycetota; class Phycisphaerae; order Sedimentisphaerales; family Anaerobacaceae; genus NIOZ-UU13. The sequence goes on from CBDURK010000013.1 coordinate 2,979, forward strand.
TTTCCGCAGTTGTTCTGGGCTCTATCGACATATTAATAACCGTTTGTGGAAATGTAATACTCGGAAGGGCGACCGGTTTCTTGGGGTCACAAATCGTATCGCCTGTAAGTGTATGTTTCAGTCCAACAACCGCGACAATATCACCTGCAATGGCTGAATCCAAAATTTTTCGTTCAGCGGCGTGCATTTCAAATATTCTTGTAACATTCTCCCGACGATTACGATTTGTATTCAAAACTCTGCTGCTTGATTTTAATTTGCCCTGATAAATCCTTAAAAAATACAAATCGCCATGTACATCACTGGTAATCTTAAACGCCAGCGCAACAAGACTGCCATTGGGGTCGCACTTAATCGTTATTTTTTTATCTTCATCATTCGGTTTATGTCCGGTCAAAACAGGTTTATCCAGGGGAGAAGGCAAATATTCCAGAACTCCGTCAAGGAGCCTTTGCACACCAATATACTTCAAGGCAGAGCCAACAAATACCGGATGAAGCTTGTTGCTCAGGGTTCCTTTTCTGATTGCCCTGTTAATCATCTTAATATCGGCAGGCTTATCGTGAACATAGCAGTCCATCAGCTCGTCATCATATTCGGCTGCAAGCTCAATCATCTGTTTTCTTTGCTGCAGAGCAGTCTGTTTAAGCTCGTCAGGAATTTCCGTTTCTTCGAAAGTCGCCCCCATCTTTTCAGCCTTATAGAAAACCGCCTGCATCTTTATCAGGTCTATCACGCCGGTAAAAGTGTCCTCGGCGCCAATAGGAATCTGCAGCAAAATAGGATTTGCAAGGAGCTTGTCTCGAATACTGCTAATCGTCATCTCGAAATCGGCGCCAACTTTGTCCATCTTATTTACAAAGCAGAAACAGGGCAGGTCGTATTTTTGCCCCTGCCTCCAGACGGTTTCACTCTGGGCCTGAACACCTTCACTACCGTCAAAGACAGCTATAGCGCCATCGAGAATACGTAACGATCTTTCGACTTCAGCGGTAAAGTCAATATGGCCAGGCGTATCGATAAGATTGATTTCATAATCTTTCCAGGGACATTTCGTCGCCGCTGAAGTGATTGTAATACCTCTTTTTTGCTCTTCTTCCATAAAGTCCATAACGGCAGTACCATCATGGACCTCTCCCATTTTGTAAGTTTTGCCCGCATAGAAAAGAATACGCTCGGTAACCGTTGTTTTACCGGCATCGATATGAGCCATAATCCCGATATTGCGCAGTTTTTCCAAATTGCTCGACATAATTAAAATCTCGTCTTTCGTTAGCCGTTACTCGAGCGTTGAATAAAAAAACTGCCACGGTTATTTTCATAAAATTCCGTGGCAGTTATAAACAAAAGTTATTACCAGGCAAAGTGGGCAAAGGCCTTATTCGCCTCGGCCATTCTGTGGATATTCTCGCGGGTGGTCATTGCCGTACCATGTTCATTATATGCGTCTATTAATTCAGAAGCCAATCGCTGGCACATAGGTTTGCCCTTTTTGCCTCTGGCCGAAGTCAATATCCACCTGAATGCAAGGGATTGCTGGCGTTTGGAGCTAACCTGCATCGGAACCTGATAACTGGCTCCGCCGATACGTTTGCTGCGAACTTCAAGTAACGGCTTTACATTGTTTATCGCTTTCTCAAATACCTCAAGAACCTCAGCATCCTTGACATTTTTACCGACGATATCCATAGCATCATAAAATACCCGCTGCGCTGTGCTTTTTTTGCCGCCCAACATCAAACAGTTCACAAATTTGGAGACCAGCTTGCTGTTATATTTAGCATCCGGTTTTAACTGTTGACTTGAAGCCGTAAACTTTTTAGACATTACTTTTCCTCAATATTGTTAACTGATAATTACTTATATTTATATATTTAACCAGCTCATTTCACCTTTTTTGCACCATATTTACTTCTGCCTTGTTTTCGATTAGCCACGCCGGCGCAGTCAAGAACACCACGAACGATATGATACCGCACACCCGGCAGGTCTCTGACTCGGCCGCCGCGAACCACAACAGTACTGTGTTCCTGAAGATTGTGGTCAATACCCGGTATATAAGCGGTAACTTCTTTGCCGTTGGTCAGACGAACACGGGCGATTTTTCGCAAAGCCGAGTTCGGTTTCTTGGGCGTTTGTGTCCTCACAATCAGGCACACACCTTTTTTCTGTGGACAACCCTTGATATCAGATACTCGTTTATGGCCCTTCGATTTCGACCGAGGATTTCTAACTAACTGATTTATAGTTGGCATAATACTTGTATGGCCTTTCGTATTTTCAATATCGAAATTAATTGATTCCCAGTGCTTCCCTGACGGCGGCATCGGCCTTCGCATCCGCCTCTTTAGCTTCCTTGAGTTCCTTGGCCTCTTCAAATTCCTTCGGCAGCGGAGCTTCCACAAGATGCTTAACCTTTATATTCAAATACGGCTTGAAAGCCGTACCGGCCGGTATCAGGTGACCGAGTATTACATTTTCCTTCAATCCATGAAGCTGATCCACTTTACCAGCCAAAGAAGCCTCTGTCAAGACTTTAGTTGTTTCCTGGAAACTGGCCGCTGCGATAAAGCTCTCGGACCACAGCGAAGCCTTCGTAATCCCCAAAAGCAACGTCTTGGCGGTCGCAGGCTTTGGTTTCCTTCCCGTGGCCCCGGCACCCCCAATCAATTCAACCTTTTCGTTAATAGCGGCCAATTCCTTTTTATCGACAACCTGACCGGCAACTAAATCAGTCGCATCCCCAGCGTTAGTAATTTTGATACTGCTGGTTAATTTTTCATTCGCTCTTCTGAACACGAATTTATCAACAACCTGTCCAGGCAAAAACGAACTGTCACCCACAGACTCAATCTCGACCTTGCGCATCATTTGAGAGCAGATAATTTCAATGTGTTTGTCGTTAATATTGACATTTTGTGAACGATAAACATTTTGAATCTCTATAGTCAAATACCTTTGCAGCGCTTCTTCGCCTTTTATCCGCAGAATATCATGCGGCACAAGCGGTCCGTCTGTAAGGGCATCTCCTGCTTCAGCTAAATCACCGGTGTGAACATTAAGGTGTCTGTCACGCGGGACGTGGTGCTCTTTTTCCATTCCCGATTCGGAACGTATGATAATCGTCATTTTACCCTTGCGCTTATCACTTCGCAACTCAACCCGACCGCTGATCTCAGCCATTGCGGCGGGATCTTTGGGCTTTCGTGCCTCGAACACTTCGGTAACTCTGGGCAAACCACCAGTGATATCCTGGGTACCGCCGGAAGCTCTGGGCTGATGGGCAAGCAACTGGCCCGCCTGAACATTCTGACCCTCATCAACCTCGATTCTGGCCCCGGCAGGCAGATAATGAACGTCGAGTATTTTGCCATCCTTATCTTCGATAATGATTTGCGGATGCTTATCGCCTTTATGCTCGATTACGATGGGTCTGCCAACCTGGCCTTTTCGCTCTTCCTCAATTCCAATCGTCTCGCCTTCAATAACATCAACAAACCGTATAAGCCCTCCCACCTCTGCCAATATCGGAATACGGTGCGGGTCCCATTGGAATAACACAGATCCGGCTTTAACTTTCTGGCCGTCATCCACTAAAACAATCGCGCCATAAGGCACTTTGAATCGGTCCAATTCCCGGTCTTTTGCATCAAGAATAGCTATTTCGCCGTTACGTTTAAGCGCAACTATCTCTACTTTACTACCGCTTCGCTTGATGGAAACAGCATTGATATCCCGATACTGCGCACTTCCCGTGTGCGTGGCCTTCTGCTCGCGTTCAAGAATAGCTCTTTCGGCGACACCACCGGTATGGAATGTTCGCAGTGTTAACTGTGTACCCGGTTCCCCGATAGACTGTGCCGCAACGATGCCAGCCGCGGAACCTTCTTCAATCAATTTTCCCGTACCCATATCCCATCCGTAACACTTTGCACAAACTCCAAACGGACTGTCACAGGTCAGGGTGCTTCTGATTCTGATGGCATCAAGCCCCAGTGCTTCAATCTTTGCCGCCGCTTCATGGTTTATGACCTCATTCTCGCGTACAATCATTTCGTCCATAATCGGGTTACGAATATTGTCTCTTGCGGTTCTGCCTATAATAAGCTGTGAAAGAGGCACCTCAACCTGATCACCCCTGCTGACTGTGCCTTTTGTAATTCCCTGCAGCGTCTGGCAGTCTCTTTCAATTACAATCATATTCTGGGCAACATCGATGAGCTTCCTCGTAAGATATCCTGAATTAGCTGTTTTTAGTGCCGTATCGGCAAGTCCCTTACGTGCCCCGTGTGTTGAGCTGAAGTACTCAAGGACTGTCAATCCCTCTCTGAAGTTTGCCTTAATCGGCGTTTCGATAATCTCGCCACTGGGCTTTGCCATTAGCGCTCTCATTCCGGCTAACTGCTGAATCTGATCTACACTTCCTCGTGCACCCGAATCACTCATAAGGAAGATTGGATTGAGGTACGGCTGTCCGTCCTCAGTAGTATCATTTCTAAGCCCTTTCATCATTTCGTTCGTTACAGCAACTCTCGCGTTGGTCCAGGCATCGACAACCTGATTATACCTTTCTCCCTCAGTCAAAACTCCGTTATCGTAGTTCTTATGTATTTTTGCTACTTTCTTTTCGGTTTGTTCGATAATCTGTGCCTTTTTCGGCGGTATTTTGATGTCCGTAATACCAAAGGTTAATCCGGCAAGAGTGGCATGTTTGAAACCCAAATCTTTTATTTTATCAAGCAGGTCCACCGTCTCGGCCGAGCCCGTGAATTTAAAACAGTCACTAATCACACGGCTCAACATCTTTTGAGACATCGTCATATTGTAAAACGGCATTCCCGCTGGAAGCATATCGTAGAATATACATCTTCCAGCAGTCGTTTCAACAATATCAGATTCCTCCGATTCGAATTCTCCAACTACTTTGATGCCATTAAGGCGGACTTTAATTCTATTATGCAAACCAATTTTACCTACTTCCATGGCCATAATGGCCTCGAAAGTATCACGGAATAACCTAAGCTCTTTTTTGCCGGAAGTATCACGAGCTTCTGCATACGTCAAATAATAATTGCCCATCACCATATCCTGTGACGGCCCGACCATCGGCGAACCATTCGCAGGTGAAAATATATTGGAGGTGGTCATCATTAAAATATGCGTCTCAGCCTGTGCTTCGACACTTAACGGTAAATGCACCGCCATCTGGTCGCCGTCGAAGTCAGCATTGAATCCCCTGCAGGCCAGCGGATGCAGCATAATAGCGTTACCTTCCACCAGTACCGGCTCAAAGGCCTGAACACCCATTCTATGGAGTGTAGGTGCACGGTTAAGCAACACCGGATGCTGATGAATAACATCTTCGAGTATGTCCCAGACCTGCTCATCACGACGCTCAATCATTCTCTTGGCGCTTTTAATCGTATCCGCCAGGCCACGCTGTTTCAGCTTGCGAATAATAAAAGGCTGATACAGCTCAAGAGCTATCTTCTTCGGTAATCCGCATTGATAAAGTTTCAAATTAGGACCAACGACAATTACCGAACGTGCCGAATAATCCACACGCTTACCAAGCAGGTTCTCACGGAATCGTCCCTGTTTGCCCTTAATCATATCGGTCAGCGACTTTAGCGGACGATTATTACTACCCAGAACAGAGCGTCTGCAGCGACCGTTATCAAGCAGAGAATCCACCGCCTGCTGAAGCATCCGTTTCTCATTGCGGATAATAACCTCCGGAGCGTTCAGGTCCATCAGCTTCTTTAAGCGGTTGTTGCGATTGATAATTCTCCTGTAAAGGTCGTTTAAATCACTGGTAGCAAAATTATCTCTTTCGAGCAGAACCAGCGGCCTTAAATCCGGCGGAATGACCGGGGCCACTTCAAGCACCATCCAATGCGCCTTATTGCTGCTGTTCTTGACCTGGTTGATAATTGTAAGTCGTTTTGTGAGGTCTTTTATCTTCTGCTTGCTATTTGTCTTGCCTATGGCCTCTTTGAGCTGATCACCGACTTCTTCAAGGTTGAGGTTTTCCAACAGAGCTTTGATGGCTTCTGCACCCATACCGGCCTTAAACGCCTTGCCGTATTTCTTTTCAGCTTCTCTGAATTCTTCCTCGCTGAGCAGTTGACCGACTTTCAAGGGGCTTTGTCCCGCCTCTGTTACGACATACTCCTGGAAATAGATAATTTTCTCCAGGTCGGCGGATTTCATTGCCAAAAGGTTTCCGAGCCGATTTGGTATAGCTTTGAAAAACCATATATGCACAACCGGAGCCGCCAGATTGATATGCCCCATTCGCTTTCTTCGGACACGGCTATGGGTAACTTTAACTCCACATCGATCGCAAATTATTCCCTTGAACTTTGTACCTTTGTACTTGCCACAGGCACATTCCCAGTCACGTTCCGGTCCAAAGATTCGCTCGCAGAATAATCCGTCCTTCTCCGGACGATAAGTACGATAGTTGATAGTCTCAGGTTTACGTACTTCGCCAAAAGACCAACTGCGAATATCATTTGGACTGGCCAACGAAATCTTGACCGAACCGTAGTCATTAATTCGATCGTAAATACTTCCTAACATTTAATGCCCCTTACCATTGACACATGACAATCGGTAACTCACTAATAACTTAAAGTGCGATGCCTCCAAGCCGTTTCTTTTCAAGCTGAATATTTAATCCTAATCCTCTTAGCTCATTGCACAATACGTCAAAAGACAAAGGCGTTCCGGCTTCAAGACTGTTTTTACCTTTGACCATTGATTCATAGATTTTCGTACGTCCCTCAACATCATCGCTTTTCACTGTGAGCATTTCCTGAAGTGCATAAGCAGCGCCGTACCCTTCCAGAGCCCAGACTTCCATTTCACCGAATCTCTGTCCACCGGTTCTGGCCTTGCCGCCTAACGGCTGCTGGGTAATCAAGCTATAAGGCCCGGTTGCCCTTGCGTGAATCTTGTCATCTACAAGATGATGCAGTTTCATCATATAGATGTATCCAATTGTTGCGAACTGGTCGAAAGGCTCACCTGTCCTGCCGTCATACAATTGTGTCTTGAGGGTTGACGGCACTTCTATGAAAAATTCATCCGCCGGCGGTGCTTCCTTGTTCTCCCAGAGCTGTGCCTTTCGATTGTTCATAAGCTCGTTCGCTTCAGCAGTCAACCGCTGGATGTCATCTTCATTAGCTCCATCAAATACCGGGGTCAACGCTTTAAAGCCCAACACCCTTGCCACCCAGCCGAGGTGCGTTTCGAGAATCTGGCCGACATTCATTCGACTCGGAACACCGAGAGGATTCAGCAATATGTCAAGAGGTGTGCCATCCTCGAGAAACGGCATATCCTCCTCGGGCATAATCTTGGCAATGACTCCCTTGTTGCCGTGGCGTCCGGCCATTTTGTCGCCTATTGAAAGCGACCGTTTAATCGCAACGTAAATTTTTACCATTTGCAAAACACCGCTTGGCAACTCATCGCCGTGTTTCAAACTCTCAATGCGTTGCTTCTTTTCTTCCTGAGCTTCAGTAATCTTAGCCCAGAATCTATCCACAATTTTTTGTGCATTATCCCGTAACGAAGCCGGTTTGACCCACTTGATATTAAAGTTTTCAACCTGCTCATAAACAACATCATCGTCAGAACTGGCGCCGACTTTCTGACGTGTGGATGGATCAATAACGTTGACCTCGTACTTATCGTGAATAGACTCGACCATCTGCCTGAATATCATACATTCTTTGGCCTTCATCAGTTTTTGATATTCTTTTATCTGGACCGCCTGTGCCTTCTTTTGTTCTTCTGTACCCGCGCCGCGCCTGGTAAATCGTTCCGTCTTCATTACGACACCTTCGTATCCGCTGGGAAGCTCGAGTGAATCATTTTTAACGTCTTCACCGGCTCTGCCGAATATAGCATGGAGAAGTTTTTCTTCAGGAGTCAGTTCCGTCTTGCTCTTGGGAACAACCTTGCCCACCAAAATATCGCCGGGGCAGACTCTTGTTCCTTCGCTCACCACTCCATATTCATCAAGATTCCGCAGCGCCCTTTCACTGACATTGGGAATGTCACGGGTAAATTCCTCTTTGCCAAGGCGTGTCTCGCGAACTTCTGCCGTAAATTCATCGATATGAATGCTCGTAAAGCTGTCGCCTTTACAAAGCCTTTCACTAACGATAATCGCATCTTCAAAGTTAAAACCGTCAAAAGAGACAAATCCCACAAGGATATTCTTCCCAAGGGCTAATATACCTTTGGAGGTGCCTCCGCCATCTGCTATAACTTGACCGGTCTTTACCTTCTCACCAAGCTCTACCATGGGTTTTTGATTAAGACAGGTCCTCTCGTTCAATCCAACAAATTTGGCAAGATGATACTCATCAGTATGGTCAATAACTATCTTTGAGGCGTCAACCGCGGTAACAAGCCCGCTTTTTTGAGCACGGACTACCATACTTGAGTTTTGGCCTACGACTTTTTCCATACCGGTGCCGACCAAAGGCGATTCTGTCTTCAGCAGCGGAACGGCTTGCCGTTGCATATTCGAGCCCATCAACGCCCGGTTTGCATCATCGTGCTCCAGGAACGGAATAAGTGAAGCTGAAACACCAACAATCTGCTTGGCGGAAATATCAACAAAGTCAACTTCGTCATCGGTAACTTGTGCCAGTTCACCGCCTTTTCTTGCAAGAACGAAACCTTCAGTGAGTTTGCCACTGTCTTGATTAACCGCGTTTGGAGGCGCGAATATTGCCTTCATTTCCTCATCAGCCCGCAAATATTCGACCTCTTTGGTAACCTTACCTCTTTTGACTTTGCTATACGGCGTAAGCAAAAATCCATACTCATCAATTGCGGCAAATATTGCCAGTGAAGCAATCAACCCGATATTTGTCCCTTCGGGTGTTTCAATCGGACATATTCTGCCGTAATGGCTGATATGAACATCGCGCACTTCAAACCCGGCCCGCCTTCTGTTCAAACCGCCCGGCCCAAGAGCAGACAAACGCCTTTCGTGGGTCAACTGGCTCAAAGCATTGGTCTGGTCAACGACCTGGCTCAATTCACCACGACCAAAGAAATAGTTGATACTGCTCGAAACGCTCTTTGAATTAACCAAATCTGCAATGCGCATCGGCTCTTCGGAATCTCTTCTCATGCTCATCCGTTCCTGAACGGTCCTGCGCAGCTTAAGCAGCCCTTTTCTTATTTCATCCGCCGCCAGCTCATCGATTGTTCGCAGCCGCCGGTTGCCCAAATGATCGATATCATCAATCTCGCCTTCGTTATTACGTAAAGCCATTATGTATTTCATCGTGTTGAGGAAATCTTCGGGCCGAAGCGTCATCTCCTCTTCGCCTATTGACTGATGGAACTTACGATTCAATCTGAACCTGCCGACCTTGCCGAGACGATAACGATTGGAATCAAAAAACTTCTCCGTAAAGAAAGCTTTTGCTTTTTCCTTGTTGGGTGGATTGCCGGGTCGTAATCTCATATAAAACTTGAGCAATGCCTGCTCGTGGCTCTCGATATCATCCTGAGCTAAGGTGTTCAATATGAGAACATCCCGGACTTCGTCGATAACCTCAATCTGTTTAGATGATTTTTTGGGGTTTTTAGCTTTTGTTTTCTTCTTGGTGCTTTTAGCTTTGGGTGTTGCGTACGCACCCTGTACCACAGAGACTTTATCGCTGATTTGCGCACCGGCTTTTACTATGATTTCGCCGGACTCTTCATCCACGAGCGGATTAACGGCCCACATAGTGGGGGTCAATTTATTTAGCGGCACCTTTTTTGTCGGATAAAACAACCGCAAAATATCCTCTGTATTACCGTAATCAGGAGACATCGCCCGAAGTAAAATCGTTGCAGGTATCTTGCTGGACTGGTCGATTCTGACAACCAATATGTCTTTATTCGTCACTCCTATTTCTATCCAGCTACCCCGCTCGGGGATAACTCTGCCGCCATGCAGAACCCTGTCGCCTTCTTTACTCTCGATAAGAAAATCAACACCCGGACTTCGGTGTAATTGGCTTACGATGACTCGGACAGCACCGTTGATAATGAACTCTCCGCCACCTATCATAACCGGCATTTCGCCGAGATACATCGCCTGCTCGGCCAAATCCTCACCTTCCTTGGTCCGCAGTCTGCACCATATTTTCAACGGATAGCCGTATGTCAGACGTAACTGTCGGCACTGAAGAGGGGTGTAATGCGGCCTTTCCAGCTCATAGTAGAGATATTCCAGAACCTTCTTCTTGTCGTAGCTTTCGATAGGAAAAGTCTCGCGAAAAATAGCTTCGAGTCCGCTGCACTTTCTTTTCGTCGGTGCAACGTCTTTTTGCAAAAAACGGTCATAACTTTTTCTTTGTACTGCTACCAGGTCCGGAATCTCAACGGCATCTTGTATTTTTCCAAAATTACGAACACTTTGTTCAGTACCAATTTCACGCATTACCTTTTCTCCAGCATTAAATGCCCAAATCGCCTTCAACTACAAACTTCTGTGCCATCCCTGCTTTTTTCCCAAAATGGCAGGCCAGGCTATTTTTCAGCTTAAGCCAACTCAACTACGGCTCCGACGGCTTCAAGCTGCTTTTGTGCAGCTTCGGCATCGTCTTTACTGAGGCCCTCTTTGACCGGCTTGGGAGCATTGTCAACAAGATCTTTGGCCTCTTTCAATCCCAATCCCGTCATAGCTCTAACTTCCTTGATAACCTGAATCTTTTTCTCGCCGTATTCTTTTAGGATTACGTCAAAGCTTGTCTTCTCTTCCTTCTCCTCAGCCGGTCCCTGTGCGGCAGGACCTGCCATCATAACGGCTCCGCCGGCTGCCGGTTCGATACCGTATTCTTCCTTGAGATAATCACCCAGCTCTTTGGCTTGCATCAATGTAAGACCAACTATCTCGTCTCCAATCTTCTTGACCTTAGCACTTACCTTGACTGTCTTTGCTTCCTTAGTGTCAGTTGCCGCCTTGGCCTCTTTAGTATCCTTGGCTTCTTTTGTTTTCTTAGCTTCTTCTGCCATTTCTATTAACTCCTGTTATATAGCGCCTCGTGGTAGCCGAAACTCCGTCGTCTCGTTTAACCCCATTATTAAAACGGGGACAGCCACGCAGGCTGTTCTAAATTTCTTATTTTGTTTTACGCTGCTTGTTTTTCGTCCTTCTCTACAATAGTCTCGATACAACCTGCGATGATTCCCGCAGGAGCACCAATAGTTGATACTAAATTGCCGGCTGGGGACTGTATCAAACCGGCAATCCTGCCCAGTATCTCAGCCCGTGTCGGCATCTTCGAGAGTCCGGATGCCTCTTGTGCGTCTAAAGCCGAGCCGTCAAGAAATGCCCCTTTAATCTCTATAACGGGTATCTTCTTGACCCAATCAGTAATCGCTTTTGCAACGTCAACAATACTGTCGCCACCATGAACGATGGCACAGGGACCGCTAAACAACGGCGCTGCCGACTCCAACTGCTGGTTGCATAATGCTTGTTTGAACAGCAGATTCGGGACCACTGATAAGTGGATGTCTTTTTCTTTAAGGCCACCGCGCATTAAATTATTTTCAACACCGCTAATGCCTTTTATGCAGACAACCAGAAAATCTTTAATATCGTTGCTGACGATTTTCTTTTCCAGTTCAGACTTTAGTAACTCTTTTACGTACTTGCTCATTTTTCGTATCTCGTATTGAGTATTATATTGTTAAATATCAATTGATATACCGGGGCTCATTGTCGCAGATATACTGACTTTTTTGATATACGTCCCTTTTGATGCGGTCGGTTTTATCTTCTTTATATGCGAGATAAACGCATCGATATTATCTATCAGTTTTTCTTTCTCAAAGCTTTGCTTGCCGACCACTACATGAACATTACCGCCGGCATCATTTCTAAACTCAACTTTGCCAGCAGCAAATTCAGCCACCGCTTTGACCACTTCGCCGGTTACCGTGCCGTTTTTGGGTGAAGGCATCTTTCCCTGTGGTCCAAGAACCCTTCCAAGCTTACCTACCCTGCTCATCACCCTCGGGGACGCGATAGCTACGTCGAAATCCATCCAGCCGTCCGTAATTTTCTTTACCAGCTCATCACAGCCTGCCTCAATAGCACCGGCACTCATGGCAGCCTCTGTATCAGAGTCCTCGCAGAAAGCGATCACTTTCTTCTGCTTGCCAATCCCGTGAGGTAAAGATATTGACCCTCTAATCAACTGGTCGGCCTGTTTAGGATCAATACCTAAATGCAGCACACATTCGACGCTCTGGTCGAATTTCACCGACTTGAACGACTTAATTTTTTCAATCGCATCAGCCAGGCTAAGATTTTCTTTGCTTAACTGTTCCGATTCTTTCATGTATCTTTTTGTTTTAACTCGCATTGTTCATCTCGTTTTATATACCGATCATCACTAATCAATTACATCGACGCCCATACTCCGGGCCGTACCTCTGATAATTTTCTCTGCCTGATCCAGATCGTATGCGTTCAAATCCTTGAACTTAGCCTCAGCGATTTTTCGAACCTGCTCGACAGTGACTGTTCCTACCTTCTCTTTATTAGGAACGCCGCTGCCTTTCGCGATTTCGGCCGCCTGTTTCAGCAGAACGGCAGCCGGCGGACTTTTAACCACGAAAGTGAAACTTTTGTCCTTATATACTGTTATCACTACAGGCACTGTCGTACCGTTAAGATCTCTTGTTCGCTCATTGAACTGCGAGACGAACTGACCTATGTTAACGCCATTCTGACCTAAAGCAGGTCCTATCGGCGGCGCTGGTGTCGCCTTGCCGCCCGGCGCCTGCAATTTAATTTTTGTTACTACCTCTTTGGCCATTCTTCACCTTTAATTGTTTCTGCGCAGTCTATAAGCTCCGCACCTGAAGTCTCTTAATTACAGTTTTTCTATCTGCCAATACTCAATATCCAGCGGTGTGCTTCTACCGAATATCGTAACAATAACCTTTACTATACCACGCTCTGAATCGATAGAATCGACTGTGCCTTCGAAGTTTTCAAAAGCACCCTCCCGAATCTTAATCTGATCACCTTGTGTAAACTCAACTTTGATGCTCGGTGCTTCATCGGGCTTTTCAGCCTCTAAAAGCATCTTCGCCACATCCGTATCGCGCATCGGGCTTGGAATTCCTTCCGAACCAATAAAATCTCCAACGCTGGTCGTACCTTTAATCATAAACCAGGCCTTCTCTGGAACACGCCCGTCCTCGGTCGATTCCATCTCCATAAAAACATAGCCCGGATACAGTTTTCGCTTATGGACAGTCTGCTTGTTGCCGCGGATACGCTTTATCCGCTCTACAGGAACCTCTATCCTGCCGATAATATCTGTCAAGCCCTCTCTTTCGACCTTCTGTACAAGAGCGTCTTTGACCTGCACTTCTTTATTTGCCGCAACTCGTAAAACGTACCACTGCATAATTAGTACCCTGTATTATATGCCCTTTGAGGTAAAATTATTTAGACCAAAAGCCAAGTAAAGAACGTTCGGAATGTAAGGTCCGTCGCTCCGAGAAGAACTGCCATAATAACAACAACAATAATAACGATTAATGTAGAAACAGCTATTTCCTTTCTGCTTGACCAGCTAACCTTCTTCATTTCGCTTTCAGCGGCAATCATAAAGTCTGCAATTGAAGGTTTATTCATCAGCCAGGAAATACAAAGGGCCAAAACAACAAGCAAGCCGGCCGGAACCATAGTTTCAACCCACAATCCAATATCCGTCGCCTGCAACTTTTTATAAAGCTGCAAACAGCCTAATCCAATAATTATTGCGCCGGCTCCAGCACTGCAAAGCCTGGTATATTTGCCCTGACCACGCTTATAAATAGTAAAAATCATATTCGACCTCATATCAATCGGGTTTCAGCAGGTTCACTTACGTCGTATCTCACCGAAAACCTTGTATTTCAAAACAGGCCAGGAGGGAATCGAACCCCCAACCTTCGGTTTTGGAGACCGACGCTCTGCCAA
>CBDURK010000014.1:0-16900 GCA_965369645.1 uncultured bacterium
ATAGCGGCTTGCAGTCGATGCCAATGTCCTACGACAATGCTGTTGGTAAATCAGAGGCAACCCTTACATTGACCTCCAACCGTGACTGGACGGTAAACGGTGTCACCACTCTGACAATCTGGTTCAGAGGCGCTTCCGCCAATACCGCCGAATCTTTGTATGTTGCTCTCAATGGCGGTACACCAGTGACTAATGATGACCCTGATGCGGCACTGACAACTGCCTGGTCCGAATGGAATATCGACCTGCAGGCGTTTGGTGTTAACCTTTCCAATGTCAATACAATTACTCTTGGCCTTAGCTCGGTTACTGGCGGTACAGGCATGATGTACTTCGATGATATTCGTCTCTATCCACCTGCACCGTAAGACGGGATTTGGCTGTTAAGTAAAATTGTGCAGCCAATGAAATTAGATTTATTAATTTGGGGCCTATACTTATTCGGTATAGGCCCTTTTTTCGTTGGTAATCTTGAATGGTTAGCGGTAAGGAAGCTAAAAGAACCCACAAATGATTCGGCCATACACATAGTCGCGATATCCTCAAAGCAATCCGAACAGATAGTTCTATTGTGCATACAAATCAATTCGGCATCCTGCAAAAACTTTTTACTATAGACCTATAATAGTCTGCGATATTTTCAACAAGCCCATTATCAACTCAGAAAAAGCTGTTTTCAGACAATTTGGGTTGAATTTTAGCGGGCTTTAAGGTACAATATTAACATCATTTCAGGGACGAGGGGGTTAACAAAACGGCACGATTAATCTGAATTATCGCAAATCCATTTGACTTATTTTGAGGGGGGTGTCCATTGGAAAAAGCAAAATTCAACCGTTGTTGTGGCGTATTTCTAAAGCTGGTAAATCTGGCGGCTGTCATTTGCATCGTGTGTTTACTCGCTGATATAGCTCGCTCTGTTAGAAATTCGGGAAATCCGAATGAGCAGGGAAAAAGCAATATTTCTAACGAGGTAAGCACAAAGAGCAACAGTCCGATAATTTTACTCAGCGCCACTATTGCCGATGTAGAGAGCGAAGACAGTTCTGTTTCGAATGAACTCGAAGTAAAGACTGAACCTGCTGAACCGCAACAGTCGCAAGAAGATCAAACAAAACCGGAGAATGGTACCAAACAACAACCCAACGATTCCGAGATTAAGCCTGAGAGTAATATTGAAAGTAATACCGAGAATAATTCTGAGAAAAGTAATGCTGAGATTAATACCGAGAGCAAGATCGAGAGTAACACCGAGCATAATATTGAGCTGCCCGGCGAATGGGAAATGATAGAAATGCGTGTAACGGCCTATTGCCCGTGTCCGAGTTGCTGCGGGGAATATTCAGACGGAATAACGGCCTGCGGATATGTGATACAGCCTGGCGACACCTTTGTGGCGGCGGACGGGCGATACTCCTTCGACACCGAAATGCTCATTCCGGGCTATAGCAACAGCAAGCCCGTGAAAGTTCTCGACAGAGGCGGTGCCATCAAAGGAAACCGGCTCGACGTGTTTTTCGCCACTCACGATGAAGCCCTTCAATGGGGTGTTCAATATCTTGAGGTTAATGTACGTCGAAAAAGCCTGTAACCGGGCACAAGGGGAACACATAAACCGATTTCTTCTTGAGGAAATCCTCATCTATCACACCTTGAATCGGGCTGACGCCCCATAAGATTTCTCTCTTTATCAGCCCTTAAAATCCCTCTGGCAGTCTTATAAACCTCTGTAATCATAAGGTTAATGCGTATTCGAAAAGCTTCATCTTTTTTGCGAAAATAAGGTTGTGAAGGTGCACGTTTTAGTGTAAACTACGCAGGCATTTTTACGGAAGAAATTTTGATTTCTAACCTTATTTTATATTTTAGCGCAGAGGTTTACTATGAAAGTAACTTTCAACAGAGCGGCCCTTAGCGAGGCCCTGGGTCTGCTGACGTCCGTCGTGCCGAGCCGAACACCCAAGCCGATACTGCGGTGTGTGCAAATCACTGCTGAGGAGAAAGCAGTTCGGATATGCGCAACGGATTTAGAGGTCGGTATCAACTACATGATCTCTGAGGTTCAGGTTGAAAAGGCAGGTGAGATCATTGTCCCTGCGGACAAGCTGGCGGCAATTGTGCGTGAAAGCGTTGACGATGTTCTTTTATTGGAAGCTTCAAAAGGGACATGTGAAATAAAAGGGACCGACAGCCACTTTACGATTTACTCACCAGGTGAACCGGGGCAGTATCCAGTGGTGCCCGGTTTCGATGGTGACGGTGATATAAAAATCGCTCTGGCCACTCTTCAGGCCGGTATCGATCAAAGTCTGTTTGCGACGGCGAAAGAAAGCAGCCGCTACGCTATTAACGGCGTGCTGTGGGAGATTACGGACAAGAAGCTGCTGTTAGTTGCGACAGACGGCAGAAGATTAGCAAGGTGCAGAGTCAACCTGTCTTCGGCGCCGGCGAAAAACGAAACACCGGGAAACATAATAGTGCCGGCCAAAGCGATGGGACTATTGGATAAAATCGGCAGCAGCGAAAAAGACAGCGTGACAATTAAACTCGTCGATAACCAGATTATAATAAGCTGTGCGAACATTGTTATAAGCTCAAATCTCGTGGAAGGCAACTTTCCAAAGTATGAGGACATAATTCCGAACGATCACGACAAGAAGCTGACACTTTCGACCGAAGGTGCCTTGAGTGCTGTTCGTCGTGCATCGCTGTTGACGAGTGAGGAGTCGAGGGGGATTAAGCTTTCGATTGAAAAGGATAAGCTTGTGTTTTCCGGCAGAGCACCGGAGACAGGCGATGCCCAGGTGGATATGCCCATAGATTATAAAGGCGAGGCGATGGAAATCGGCTTTAACCCACAGTTTTTGATAGATGTTTTGCGTGTTATCAAGACGCCGGAGTTCGACCTTGAATTAGGCCAGTCGGACAGGCCGGGCCTGATAAAAAGCGGGACAAATTTCCTGTACGTTCTAATGCCCATCAACTTAGGATAGTTATATCCGCCGGACAGAAACGCAGTTTTAAGTCTTGTGGGTTGTATCTCGTCCGAGATATAAGGTGCATTATGGATGAAGACGAACAATTACTACGTAATGCTGTCAAAGGACGATTAGTAAAGAAGTTTGACAGAACGGCCAAAGTGGGCGATGTTGCCCAGACGTTTGTGACCAAGTGGGTTTCACCGCGGCAGGCGAGGTTTGGCGCGATCGTCGAAGTGTGGAGCCAGCTAATACCGGCTGAACTTAGTAAGCACTGTGAGATTGTTGATGTTTCCGGGGGTAAATTGAAGGTCAGGGTGGATTCGCCTTCATACAAGTACGAGCTTCAATTATGCAGTTCGGAGCTTCTTGAAGAGTTGCAGCAGCAGTGTCCGAGAGTTCGGTTGACAGAAATAAAATTCGTTGTTGCTTAAGCGTTATTTTGCAGCGCAAAAGCGGAAAAAACAGATAGTTTATCAACTAACAAAGACGATATAAAAGGATAGAGGTAAAGAAGCAATATGAAGGATCATCAATACGATGCCGGCAATATAAAGATTCTTGAGGGTGTGGATGCGGTACGTAAACGGCCCGATATGTATATTGGCGACCGCGGCAGCGGAGGTCTGCATCATCTGGTCTATGAGGTATTGGATAACTCAATCGATGAAGCATTGGCGGGATTCTGTGATAATGTAAACGTTCGCATCCATCCCGACGGCAGTTGTGAGGTCGAGGATAACGGCCGGGGCATACCAATCGAACAACACAAAGAGACAAAGACCAGTGCTTTAGAAGTGGTGCTGACAACGCTGCATGCCGGAGGAAAGTTCGACAGCGACAGCTATAAGGTGGCCGGCGGGCTTCATGGCGTCGGCCTAAGCGTTGTTAATGCCCTGAGCGAATGGCTGGGTGCCGACGTGTATCGAGATGGAAAACACTATCATTTCGAGTGCGCCAGAGGAGTCGCCAAGGGACCGGTCAAAGAAATCGGTCCGACCAGTAAACGCGGCACAAAAATCACCTTCATGCCCGACAAAGAGATATTTGGAGACCACGAATTAGCATACGATATGCTGCTGACACGAATACGGGAATTAGCTTATCTTAACGCCGGACTTCAAATCAGCTTCAGAGATGACAGGAATAAGAAAAAAGAGGTATTCAAATTCGAGGATGGGATTAAGGAGTTTGTCAGACATCTGAATGAGGGCAAGGAAACACTTCATAAAGATGTCATCCATCTGGCAAGGGAAGACCGCAAGGCAATGCTGAGCTGTGAAGTGGCGATGCAGTACAACGATGGATACACCGAAAATGTGCTGGTCTTCGCCAATAACATCCGAAACATCGACGGCGGAACACATCTTTCGGGTTTCAAGACTGCATTGACCCGGACGATGAATTATTACGCCAAAAATAATAACCTGCTGAAAAACGGACAGGGGACAACCGGCGACGACCTTCGTGAGGGATTAACGGCGGTGGTAACGGTGAAACTCGCGGACCCGCACTTTGAAGCCCAGACGAAGGTGCGGCTTACTAATCCTGAGGTCGGCGGTTTCGTCGAGACAACAGTCAACGAACATTTAGGACATTTCCTGGAAGAGCATCCGGCAGAAGCGAAACGGATTCTAAACAAAGCTATCCAGGCGGCGGCAGCCAGAGAAGCAGCAAGGAAGGCCAGGGAACTTACCAGACGCAAAGGAGCGCTGAGCGGCTCAAACCTTCCAGGCAAATTGTGGGACTGTTCGAGTAAGGAAAAAGAGAGTACGGAGATATTCATAGTAGAAGGTGATTCCGCCGGTGGTTCGGCAAAGTCAGGTCGAGACAGAAATATTCAGGCGATTTTGCCGTTGAAGGGGAAAATCCTCAACGTGGAAAAGGCGCGTGTAGAAAAGATGCTGGCACATGAGGAAATCCGAACCATTATCAGCGCTTTGGGGACCGGTATAGGTGCCGACGAGTTCAATCTGGACAAGTGCAGATACGGCAAGATAATATTAATGACGGACGCGGACATCGACGGTGCGCATATTCGAACTTTGCTGCTGACGTTTTTCTTCAGGCAGATGCAGCAGTTGTTTGAGAAGAATAAGATTTATATCGCCCAGCCGCCTCTGTACGAAATCAAAATCAAGGGCCAAAAGAAATCAGAGTATATCCTGAGCGAAAACCAAATGCACAAGCGGATGATACACAAGGGGCTCGAAAGCACGGAACTTATCATCAGGGACGATAATGCACAGACAGACCGGGACAGCTCAGCTAAGAACAAGAAGGCAAGTTCCAACGGGACACGCAAAGTTTGCGACAAAGAGCTGACTGAGCTTGTGAAAATCTTAGCCGAGGCCGAACGCATTATAATGGTCTTGAGCAAACGCGGTATTAACTTCACCGACTTCATCAGGACGTATTATAATCTCGACAAAGGAGGGCTGCCGCAGTTTCGTATCTGTACTGAAAACGAAGAGGATATTTACTATAAAAGAGAAGAATACGACAAGCGGCTCGATGAACTCAAAAAGCAAACCGAAGGGCAAGAGGAAGAATCAATTGATGCCGAGGAGCTTCACGAGGTTGACCGAATCAATCAAATAAACAATCAACTTATAAAGCAGTTCGGCCTGGATTTGAAGGATTTCCTGTTAAAACCCACCAAAGATATTTCCAGCGAAGAAACATCGACGAAGTTCGAGCTTCTCAGCGGCGACAATAAATACCCGGCCGCATCGTTAGGCGATATATGCGCAAGCATAAGAGAGATAGGCGTTAAGGGAATTGAGATAAAACGCTTCAAAGGTTTGGGTGAGATGAACGCCGACCAACTATGGGATACGACAATGAATCCGGAAACGCGTACTTTGTTAAAAGTCAAACTCGACGATGCCGGTGAAGCCGACCGATTGTTCAGTATCTTAATGGGCAGCGACGTGGAAAAACGCCGAAACTTCATCCGAGAACACGCGCTGGAAGTGCAGAACCTCGACGTCTGATCCATATTGCGTATATTGTATTGAGTATTGTTTTCAAAAGAAAACCCGCCGATCTACTCGGCGGGTTTAGTATTTTCGGAATCCCTCTATTGAGCTTACGGTTAGAATCTACCGGCCGCTGCTTCTCCTTCTATTACTACTACTGCCTCCATATAAACCATCTATCGAAAAAGAAGTCGGCAAGCTCCGGCTGAGGTTTTCGCCCAGACAGGGATATGAAAGGATCTGTATCTTTTCCTCGAATTCGTTAAAATCGATTTTGTTCTGTGCCAACGCATCGATGTACGACTTTTTTGCGCGAATAATAAGAACGGTCTGTGAAGAATAAGCTAATTCATCCGGTAAACCGCCTTGATACATTCTTATTTTTATCGCTTACAATATAACTGTTTGTTCTTGAATTTGCCTGAATAACAACATTGGACGACCGGCCGGCTCTACCGGTGACTGTAAGGGTTACAGACTCGTCCGATTTGAGACCTCTAATGTTTGCCGTGTGTACGAGCGCCTTGATAAGGGTGGATTTGAGGTATTTCACCTTCCTGGCGTCATATTTTACTTCCGGACGGCTGGGTGTATACTTTGCAGCCTCCTCGGGCGAAAACATTTCCTGCTTCATCTGCTCCCAAACCGGGTCGGCATCTTCTTCGGTTTTCTCCTGCTGCTGTGCCATTTGAACCGGGCCCGGATTTTTGCTCGGCACAGCAACCCAGTCAACAGAAGCAACGTGATTGTCCGATCGGTGGAGCCTTTTTCGCAACTGGTCTATCGCCCGTACGGTAGCAAGACGTATCAACAGGGCAGAAAAATTCCGAATACGCTGACGCCGCGAGAATTCCAGGGCACAAACAAATGTTTCCTGGAAACAGTCGGCGGCATCCGCACGGTTGCCAAGAAGCCTGTAAGCAGTCTGCCAAACTACAGGGCCGTGTTTTTCGATAATTGTCTGCCAGTCAATCACTTGTAAGCAAATCTCCTTGAGAACGGCTGCCGTTATTATATTATTATAGTCGCCGGGACCGCCTTTTTTATTACAAAAATTCTCTATGCCCGGCTCTTTTCTTCATATCAAATATCAGGTACTAATAAAAAATGTTTTTTTGTTTGATTTGCTGAAATTTTTTCTTGCAATGCTTTTGGCCGCGTGGCAGAATTGGAGCATCTCAGCCTGTCGATGGCAGGTCTTAGGCAGATCGAATTTTTTTTTGAGGGAGTTCAGAATGACTGGAAAAGTCAGAAGGAAGAAATCAGAAGCAGGAAGCTTTGTCTTTTGGCTTGATTTGGTTACAGTTTTCACCTTTGCCCTTCTTTTGTCATGCACTACGCTGTTAGTCGGTTGCAAAAGCCAGGAAGTGACTGGAACCGGCGAAATTCGAACTGTACCCGCAGAAAAAAGGAAAGCTGATTTGCTGAAGACACTCGACCGCAAATTTGAAAATCCACAAGCTCATTACGAATTGGCCCATGTGTACCAGTCCGAGAGGCGGTGGATAAAAGCAGAGTATCATTACAACGTAGCCTTGGGTTTTGATCCGGCTCACAGCGAGGCCCAGGCGGCGATGGTAAAAGTTTTTATCGAGAGCGGCGATACTGCCAAGTCTAAAACTTATGCCGATATCTATATGAATCAGGCTGCCGGTTCAGCAAGCGCCTCGTTCCGGCTCGGATTAGCATTCCAGAAACAGCTTCTTGATGAATATGCTTTCGATAGCTATATGCAGGCGCTTCACTTGGCGCCGACTTCAGCTAAAATCCATAGACAGCTCGGATATTATTACCTCAGCAAGAACGATAAAGTCCGGGCGGAAGAATATTTGAAGCGAAGTTTTCAGCTTGACCCTGGACAGCCGGAGGTGGCAGGTGAATTAGGCAGACTCGGCATAGAAGTAAGAATACCTCGCAAGGTCGAGAGAAGCTCGAAGAAGATTGACAAGATCGCTGAAGAGAAAGGTACATAAAGAGTTCCGGCACGCCGGGCTGTAATAGTTTATCAGCACCCTCAGGGGCTTCTATTGAGTATCGTTGTATATCTAACGGTTGTGGAACCGTAAGTTTGTTCTTTTTCATTGCCCCGTGGCGAACGGATGCGCTGCGGGGTTTTTTCTGATTTCCAATTTGCTTTTTTTCAATTATCGAAAGTTGATTTCCGTCATTCGACTTTATGGAGTGGATATTATGTTGGGACTGCACATTGCGGATATTTGTATTTTGGGATTGTATTTGTTGGCTATGGGGGCGATTGGGGTCTGGACAGCAAGGAAGATAAAAAAAAGCTCCGATTTTTTTATGCCTCGCAGTTTCGGCAAGGCAATGATGGTAATGTTTGGCTTCGGGGCGGGTACGCATTCGGACCAGGCGGTGGGTGTCGCGTCGATGAGCTATTCGAGCGGACTTTCCGGAATATGGTATCAATGGCTTTGGCTTCCGTGTACCCCGTTTTACTGGCTGATTGCGCCTGTCATGAGGCGGTTTCGTGCGATAACTACTGGTGATGTCTTTGAAGCACGGTACAACCGGAGCGTTGCGATTCTGTATGCGGTTATCGGGATGCTGAACCTTTCAGTGAATATCGGTTTGATGCTGCGTGGTTCGAGCGAGGTTATATCAGCCAGTACGCAGGGGCTCTTGTCAGCAAACCTGGCGATTTTGTTGATGACTGTGGTTTTTGTGATATATGGCGTCGCTGGTGGTCTTGCGGCGGCTATTATCACAGATTTTATCCAGGGTATTTTGACGATAATTTTTTCGTTCCTTCTGCTGCCGCTGATCCTGAACGCGGTCGGCGGGATGGACGGGATTCGCGAGGCGATAGCAGATCCCCAGCGGCTATCGTTGGTTGCCCCCGCCGGGATAACTGCTTTCTACATCTCGGTTATTGCGTTCAACGGACTGGTGGGAATCGTGACGCAGCCGCATACCATGAGCAACTGCGCCGCGGGCAAAACGGAGATGGAAGGAAGGTTCGGGTGGATGTTCGGAAACATGCTCAAACGCGTCTGCACGGTTCCGTGGTGCCTGACGGGTGTTGCTGCGATTGTGTATTTTGGCGGCAAAGGTATCGAGGTCGAGCCCGACAAGGTCTTCGGGGCGGTCGCGGGTGACTTTCTGCCGAAGATTCTGCCGGGCGTGCTTGGCATATTCCTTGCCGCACTGTTGGCGTCGGTCATGAGTTCATGTGACGCGTTTATGATAGCCTCCTCGGGTTTGTTCACAGAAAACATTTACAGGCCTTTGGCGCCGGACCGACCCCAGGGACACTATGTCACGGTCGGGCGGATAGCTTCGGTGGTGGTGGTCTCCGGCGGCGTTGCCTTCGCTTACGGACTGCGCGGCGTGGTCGAAGGACTGGAGATATTCTGGAAAATATCGGCGATGATGGGAATTGCCTTCTGGCTTGGGCTATTCTGGAGGCGAATGACCACCGCCGGCGCCTGGGCAACGACACTTATCGGCTTCGCCGTGATGTTGTTCACAAGTGAAATCGCGTTTGGCGAGCGCGTCATCTGGGATTTCAACAAGTATTTTGCGGAGTATCTTCCGCAGTTCATGTTGTTCGATGGCAAACTTCACCTGCCGTGGCAGATGATTCTGTATCTGGTGGCAGGTCTGGTAAGCGGGATTGTGGCCAGCTTAGTAACTCAGCCGGTGGCTAAGG
Organism: uncultured bacterium; assembly: GCA_965369645.1. Classification (GTDB taxonomy): domain Bacteria; phylum Planctomycetota; class Phycisphaerae; order Sedimentisphaerales; family Anaerobacaceae; genus NIOZ-UU13. The sequence goes on from CBDURK010000014.1 coordinate 9,630, forward strand.
AAAAACTCGATAGATTTTACGCTCTTATCCGAACGCCTATTGCGCCGGGCGAGCAGGTATCTGCTGCCTGCACTTTGCCGGAGGACGCCGTAGTTCCCGAAAAGCGAAACATCTTTCCAAATACGAACCTGGAAATTGCAATCCCATCACGTACATCAGTGATTGGTTTTTTAATCGGCTGGGTGTGCGTGGCGGCGATAGTTTTCACGGTGTATCTGATAGCAAAGGCTTAATCGATAATTCCACCTTCGCTGAAACTTCCTGTCTCGACGGGGCCGAGCCGCGGCTTCGTTGCGGCCCCGCAACGATATCGGCAAGATTTGCTCTTGAGGCAATGAAGGCTGTTTTTAATAATTAGCAGCTAATTGAGATAAGCTTTATGAAAAAACATACTTTTTATATTCTTGACGTATTTGCAGAAGAGAAATACGCAGGCAATCAGCTTGCCGTTGTTCGAGATGCAGCGGGCTTATCGGACAGCGAAATGCAGAATATCACTAAAGAAATGAATTATTCTGAGACAACCTTTATTCTATCCAACGACCAGAAAAACGGCGGATACGACGTTCGCATTTTCACACCGGCCCAGGAAGTGCCTTTTGCCGGCCATCCTGCACTTGGGACCGCTTACATCATACAGCAGGAAATAATAAAAGAACCTGTCGATAAAATAATCCTGAATCTAAAAGTCGGCCGGATACCTGTGACGTTCAACTACACCGGGACAGAGAAGAACGTCTTAAGGATGAAACAAATCGAGCCGACTTTCGGGCAGATTGTCGAGCCGGAACCAATCTCGGAAGTACTCGGTATAAACACCAGTGACATTGACGAAAGGTTTCCTGTTCAAGAGGTTACAACAGGCATGTTTTTTATCATAGTACCATTGAAAACCTTAGACGCCGTTAAACGGGCAAAGGTTGTCGGAGACAAATACTTCAAGCTGATTGAAAACAGGCAAGCCAAAGCTATCCTCGTTTTTTGTCCCGAAACTTACTCTCAGGAAAATGACTTGAATGTTAGAGTTTTTGTCGATTATTATGGAATTCCAGAAGACCCGGCCACGGGAAGTGGAAATGGATGCCTGGCAGGGTATTTAGTGAAACACCGTTATTTCGGCAAAGACCAAATTGATATTCGGGCCGAACAGGGTTATGAAATCGCAAGGCATTCATTGATTTACTTAAGAGCCAAAGATACGGAAGGGCAAATAAATATATCCGTTGGCGGAAAAGTAGTAATGGTTGCCAGGGGTGAATTAATTTAGTACACACTTGGATTTGCAGGATAAATCTGAGGACAGGCTATGTATCAGTCGAGTTTTTAGGAGTAATCTTATGAGTGCGAAATCTAAAGAGGCGGTGAAAAGATTCAAAAAGGGTTTCAATTGCTCTCAGGCCGTGGTAGGAACTTTCAGTGAGCAGTTCGGCCTCGATTGCGATAAAGCATGTCAAGTCGCAACAGGATTTGGCGGTGGAATGCGCATGGGCGGTACGTGCGGAGCGGTCACGGGGGCTTTTATGGTTCTCGGATTAAAATATGGAAACAGCGCCGCAAAAGATAAGGAAGGAAAGGCCAAAACATATAAACAAATCGAAGAATATACAAAGCGATTCAAAACCCGCAACAGCTCTGTCGCCTGCAGAGAACTGCTTGGCTGTGATATAAGCACGCTGGAGGGAATGAAAAAAGCAAAAGACAACGGCCTTTTTTCTTCGATATGCCCCCGGATGGTGCAGGATGCGGCTGAGATTCTTGAAGAAATGTTGAACGAATAGAACAGCAGGCAATTTGCAGTTTTTAGCCCGACCGGCCACGGTATTAAAGAAAGATACAAATGAGGCATTTGAGTACAAAGTTAAGAGAATCCCTTGTAGAAAAAGGAGCTTGCTTAGTTGGTTATGCGGATGTAAGCGATCTTGATTATGAGGCGGCGGCAGGCTTAAACAATGCGGTATCTATCGCCGTAGCCCTCAATCCGTCGGTCATTAGCGAGATATCAAAAGGCCCGACTACAAAGTACTATCAAGAGTATAACAGAGCCAACAACTTACTGGCAGACCTGTGCAGCCACACCGTGGAAATCCTCATATCACAAGGATATAAAGCTGTCGCACTAAAGCCTACTGTAAAACAGGTTGATTTAACCAAAATCGACGCACACCTGCCGCATAAAACCGTAGCAACAAAAGCAGCTCTCGGCTGGATAGGAAAATCCGCTTTACTTATTACAAAAAGATACGGCGCAGCTATTCGCCTGGCAAGCGTGCTTGCCGATGCCGATCTGGATATAGCCGAACCGATAGAACAATCAATGTGCGGCGATTGCCACGACTGCGTTGACCATTGCCCGGCTAAGGCAATTAAAGGAAAAAACTGGCAACTGGGGTTCTCACGGGATGCAATATTTGACGCATTTGCGTGCTGTGAAACTGCGACAAAACTCTCGAAAAAGATTGAGGTACAATCAACTATTTGCGGTATTTGTATCTATGTTTGCCCCTGGACACAAAAATATATTTCGCAGGAACAACAAAGTTGAGAAAAGCGAAATGCCTAAAATTTTCCCAGCACAAACAGACGAAGATTTTGATATTACCAAAACATTGTTTGTAGAATATGTATTTATGGAGCTAACGCTCGTATAAGAATCTGAAAGTCAATATTTTAGTATGGAAGGAGAAAAAATGAACAAGGTAAAATACAGGATTTTAACCGGTCTTATATGGATGTTCGCTGTGGGGCCGGTTTTGGGCGCCGAAACTGTCTATGACGTTCGGGACTTCGGGGCCAAAGCCGACGGCAAAACACTGTGCACCAAATCCATTCAAAGAGCAATAGACAAATGCGCCAAAGACGGCGGCGGAACTGTTTACCTGGGGCAGGGAACTTTTCTATCGGGCACTATCTATATGAAAAGCGGCGTAACGCTCAAGCTCGATCCCGCCTGTACGCTGTTGGGCAGTAAAAATCTAAAGGATTATCCCCAGACTGTACCAGCCTTCAGATCGTACACCGACAATTATACGGACAAGAGCTTAATCTACGGCGAAAAGCTGGAGCGAATCGCCATCACCGGAGGCGGCATCATAGACGGCCAGGGAGCTTCGTTCAAAGGACCATACAAGGTGCGGCCCTATATGATTCGATTTATTCAGTGTCGCAATGTCACGGTAAAGGACGTAACACTTAAAAACTCGCCGATGTGGGTGCAGCACTATTTAGCCTGCGACGATGTGCGCATCAGCGGAGTCACGGTCAGAAGTGTTGTCAACGCCAACAACGACGGTATCAATATCGATTCCTGCGAAAGAGTCATCATTTCAGACTGCAACATCCGCTCAGGAGACGATGCCATCGTGCTAAAAAGCACCTCGGCCAGAGTGTGCAGAAACGTTACGGTAAGCAACTGCGTCCTGAGCACCCGCTGTAACGCATTGAAGATGGGCACCGAATCCAACGGGGGCTTTGAGAATATCGTAATGACAGGTTGTTCGATTTATGATACACGTCTGGCGGGAATAGCGCTGGAGATAGTAGATGGCGGCACAATGGACAGGGTCGTCATCTCGAATATTACAATGAATAAAGTCGCAGCGCCAATATTTGTGCGGTTAGGCAATCGAGCCAGACTTTTCAAGAAAGATATGGACAAACCGGGCATCGGCATAATGCGCAATATTACGATAAGCAATATCGAAGCAACCGGCGCCAACGCCACAGGCTGCGCAATCTCCGGACTGCCGCAGGCAAAGATAGAGAACCTTACACTAAGCAACATTCGGCTTTCCTTCGCTGGCGGCGGAACCAAAGAAGACGCCGATAGAGTCGCCCCTGAAAAGCCTGATGCCTATCCGGAATACTCTATGTTCGGAAGACGACTTCCGGCCTATGGGCTTTATTGCCGTCACATTAAGGGATTAAAGCTGCTCAACGTGCAGCTTCAGTTAGCAAACACCGACCAGCGACCCGGAGTGGTCTTCGAAGATGTTGAAGATGCACTGATCGACGACCTTACCGGCCCATATCCACCAGGGGCTGATTCTACGATCAAACTAAACAATGTCAAAAAAGTTTTTATTCGCGGCAAAGACAACTGAGTATCTTAATAACGGAGAATGAATTTATGATTTTAGGTAAGTTTTCTTTTGGAATCGGCGACAGGTTCAGCCACCAGGGCAAGCCGCAATTGGCAGCCTTGATTAAGGCTAAACAGCAGGGTCTTGACATTACGCCTGTATGGAACAAATCGCACAGGGAGCATACTATCATAGGGACAACCCACGCAGATACGCGTAAAGAGGCCGACGATGCAGTCGCAGCCTATGGATGGAACGAGCCCTATCTGGTGGATGCCGACCATATCGGATTAAATAATGTAGATGAATTCATCGCCTTCAGCGATTTTTTTACGCTTGATGTGGCAGACTACATCGGTAAAAAAGCCGATGAAGCTGACGTTAAATCCTTTGTCCAAAAGTACAAAAAATATTCCGGCACGCTTGCGATTGACGGAATTGATGAAACTTTTAATATCAGCGAAGAGCAAATCACAGCAATAGCTGATAAATCTCTTACGGCGGTTAAGCAGGCTGGCAGGATTTATCGTCATATCGCGGCGGCCAAAGGCACGGATAATTTCATTACGGAAGTCTCTATGGATGAGACCGACCAGCCGCAAACACCTGCCGAGATGTTCTTTATTCTGGCCGCGATTGCTGACGAAGGCATTCCGGCCCAGACCATAGCCCCAAAATTTACGGGCCGATTCAATAAAGGCGTTGATTACGTAGGTGACGTCAAAGGTTTCACAAAAGAGTTTGAAGAGGACCTGGCTGTGGTTGCTTTCGCGGTCAAAGAATTCGGCTTGCCTGAAAACCTAAAACTCAGCGTCCATTCCGGCAGTGATAAATTCTCAATTTACGCACCGATAGCCAATGCGCTGAAGAAATTCGATGCGGGGCTGCATATTAAGACCGCCGGCACAACATGGCTGGAAGAGCTGATCGGCCTGGCGATGGGCGGAGGCGATGGCTTATCAATCGCAAAAGAGGCATATTCCCAGGCGCTCTCGCGAATGGGCGAGCTTTGCGGGCCGTATGAGTCGGTCATCGATATCGACACAGCGAAACTGCCTTCTGCGCAAGAGGTTGATAAATGGAACGGGGAAAAATTTGCCTCGGCGCTGCGGCATGACCAGTCCTGCGAGCATTTTAATCCCGACTTACGTCAGCTCCTTCACGTTGCTTACAAAGATGCCGCTGAGATGGGGACACGCTTTTACGATGTTCTGGATAAATACGAGGAAATCATAGCACAAAACGTTACAGAGAACATCTACGAACGGCATATAAAGCCGCTATTTCTTAAATAGCGGATATCCCAGCTAAAAAAACACACTTTATTGCGTTGTTGTATGTAGAGCATTTTTGCAGAAAATGACCAGCGGCTGCCGATATAAGACTAAGTCCGCTGGTGGACACAAAGGTTTAGTTGTATATTTTTTATCGGACTTTACAGAGAACAAGAAAAGTGGCAAAAAAGAAATCATATAAGAGAATCTCCAAAGACGAAACATCACGTTTCGGGGCTAAAACTGCTCTGATTTGCATCGGGATCGGCACGTGCTTAATTATTTTGTGCAGTTGTCTTAGTTTCGACATCGGTGACTGGCCAAGCAAATTCGTCTATCCTCAGAACACCCCCCCCGCCAACAGGTGCGGAACGGTAGGTGCCTTCTGTGCATATTATTTACTGTATTATATCGGACCAGGGGTATTCGTCATATTAATCTCCGGCATTTGTTTTCTATATAACAGGCTTAGACATAAGCAATTGGGCCAGCCTGTTTTGCGGTCAATCGGCCTGGGACTAACGACAGTGGCGGCTTCGATGAGCTTCCAGTGTTTATGGCCTTACCGCTTCTTTAATTTCCCGATGGGTTCCGGAGGCGTATTAGGTATCGGGGCGGCCCAGTTTATGCGAAACAATTTTGCATCGTTGGGCACTTTAATATTAGTCTTGGCAATCTGGGCCGTCGGAACTATTTTGCTGGCGGATAATTTCCTATTGTTTGTTCTGCAGGCGTTCGATTTTGGCTTTAGAAAATTAACAGGCGTAGCAGTTCCGGCCTGGTCGGCAACAAAACAGTCGGCCATAGTCGGGCAAGGGCTAAGCGATATATGGCAGAAACTAAGCGCCAGGCAAAAGCCGCTGATAGTCAATAGCGAAGCTCCGAAACGCCCGGAAGTTGCACCACTCAAGCCGCTAAATACTATCCCTGTTATAAACTCACAAAGTCAAAAGCCCAATCCCTCAAAAGCCAGGGCATCTAAAAGCTCGGCGGTTCAGCCTTCTTATGATGATTATGAGCTGCCGCCGTTGAATTTGCTGGCTGAGCCGGAATACGGTTTTACCGCTGTGCAGGAGAAGGTCGTCAAGGCCAAGGCCATATCTCTGGAGAGGCTGCTCTCGGAGTTTAATATCAATGCGCGGGTTGTCGCCGCCGAGACAGGCCCGGTTGTAACCATGTTCGAGCTCGAGCTTGCCGCCGGTGTGAAGGTCAGCCAGATAGCCTCACTGGCAAACGATATAGCCCGTGCCCTTGGTGTCGGAGCGGTTCGCGTTGTCGCCCCCCTGCCGGGTAGGCATACGATTGGCATCGAGGTGCCAAACAGCGAAAAAGAAAAAGTCCGCATGAAGAGTATGATGGAGCTCTCAGGCAGCAAGCCGCGGAGGATGCAGATACCGCTGTTCCTCGGCAAGGATTCTTCCGGTGAAGCTCTCGTTTCGGACCTGACCAAGATGCCGCATTTACTCATCGCCGGAACGACGGGCTCCGGCAAAAGTGTGTGTATAAACAGTATCGTAATCGGCATATTACTTACGAAACGGCCGGACGAAGTAAAGATGATTCTGATTGACCCGAAAATGGTCGAGATGACGGCCTTCAATACTATTCCGCACCTGATGTGCCCGATAGTTACCGAAACTTCAACGGCTGTCCAGATTCTTGAATGGGCCACCGTGAAGATGGATGAGCGTTATGCACTGCTGGCCGAGGCGAGGGTTAAGAATGTCGCTGAGTATAACAGACTCGGCGCCGAGGAGGTCATTAAGAGGTTTAAACCGACCAGTAAAGAGGAAGAAGCAATAATTCCGAAGAAACTGCCCTATATCGTGATAGTAATCGATGAGCTGGCGGATTTGATGATGACCGCGCCCAAGGAAATAGAAGCTTATATCGTCCGCCTTGCCCAGAAGAGCCGGGC
>CBDURK010000015.1:0-16758 GCA_965369645.1 uncultured bacterium
AATGAAATTCACCGACCGCGTCGTCCGCGACAAGCAATATAAGCTCTGGGTTTTGGACGGCAAAAGCGCCAAATTATTCGACCTGATCGCAGACCCAGGCGAGACAAATAACCTAATCGACAGCACAGCCCCTGAGTCCATCACCGCACGAAGAAAACTTGAAGCCGTCGTACGTTCCTTCCCAGCCGAGGACGCTAAACCAAAATACGATCCGACACCACCTCAGCCCTGGGACAAAAAACCGGACTAATACATAACAGAAAGGAAAATAGCAAATGGAACATCTAAACAGACGCCAATTCCTTTATCGAACCACCGGATGTGCCGCAGCAGCGGCGATGTCTTTAGCCGGTTGCGAAACCAGGCCTGTCAAAAAGATATCAAGGCAAAAACTTCCGAACATCATCTTCATCATGGCCGACGATTTAGGCTATGGCGATCTCGGCTGTTACGGCCAGAAGGAAATACAAACACCCAACCTTGACCAGCTTGCCGCCGAAGGCACACGCTTCACCGATTGCTACGCCGGCTCCACTGTCTGCGCGCCATCCCGCAGCGTCCTGATGACAGGCCAGCACACAGGCCATACCCGCGTCCGCAATAACATGGGCAAGGTGGGAGGTACCCTCGTTCTGGACAACGGCTCACCACAAAGACGCGTCCCGCTCGAACTCCAGGACATCACCGTCGCCGAAGTGCTAAAACAGGCCGGCTATGCAACCGGCATAACAGGCAAATGGGGCCTCGGTGAACCGGACAACAACGGCATCCCCAACAGGCAGGGCTTCGATGAATGGTTCGGCTACCTGAACCAAAGGCGTGCGCACACCTACTATCCACCATACCTGTGGCACAACGAACAGAAGCAAATTTTCGAAAGTAACGCAAACGGCCTACGAGAAAAATATTCTCACGACATGTTCACGGATTTTGCCTTCGATTTCATTCAGCGCCACAGTCAGGGGCCTTTCTTCCTGTACCTGCCATATACCATCCCGCACGCGAAATACGAAATACCCAGCACCGATCCCTATACAGACAAATCCTGGCCTTTCGACGCAAAAGTACACGCCGCTATGATTACACGAATGGACGCCGACATAGGCCGCATTATGGCACTGCTGAAGAACCTGACAATTGACAACGATACGCTCGTATTCTTCTGTTCGGACAACGGGGCCGCAAAACGCTGGGACGGGATTTTCGACAGTTCGGGCCCGCTGCGCGGAAACAAAACCAATTTGTTCGAGGGCGGCATCAGAACTCCTATGATTGCCAGATGGCCCGGAAAAGTCGCACCAGGCCAAACCAGCAGCGCCGTCTGGTACTTTGCAGATATTTTGCCCACACTTGCCGACCTGGCCGGCATCAGACCACCTTCGAGCATCGACGGCATAAGCGTTCTGCCAACCCTGCTCGGCAAACCACAGAGAACAGATGACCGTTTTTTGTACTGGGAATTTCTTACGAACAATTTTCAACAGGCGGTTCGCTGGCGCAATTACAAGGCCCTCCGCCAGGCCGCGGACAAACCGCTGGAGCTGTTTGATTTGAGTAAAGACATCGCCGAAGAACACAACATCGCCGCCGAAAATCCCGATGTAATCGCCAAATTCGAGGCTTATCTGAAAACCGCCCGCACATATTCGTCAAACTGGCCCATTTAATCAGGCCGGGTGAAAAATAACGGAAGAATAGCTGCCGGTCTCAAATCTGTTCAAATTTGGCGACTGAACGCCCAAAAACTACATTTTTTCAAAAAAGTGCTTGTCTTTAAGCCAAAGATGGCTATACTGGTGCGATTGTATTAACTATGAGTGTTTATGTGCGCTTGTGCTTTTTTGCTCTTGTGCACTTTTTAATTAGGAGATAAACCAGTGAAAACAGAAATATTGGATGCGGTTGAAAGCAAAAGTTTGAAGAAAAAAATACCGCACTTCGAAATAGGCGATATCGTAGATGTCCACTGCCGTATAAAAGAGGGCGACAAAGAGCGCACCCAGATATTTACCGGGACAGTAATCGCCCGCAAGGGCCGCGGCATTAACGAAACCTTCATGGTTAGGCGCATGGTCGGTAACGAGGGTGTCGAAAGAATCTTCCCGCTTCATTCGCCCAACGTCCTTAACGTCAGGGCCATCCGAAGCGGCAAAACAAGACGGGCAAAACTATATTACCTCCGCCAGCGAACCGGCAAATCAGTCAGGCTCCCTCAGCGGCACAGCACCCACACCGTCTCAAAATAATAATACTGTGGCTCCCATAATTGTCTTGCCTGTCACGAGTTTATCGAAGGCAGCACGGTCGAAGATTTTACCTGGGGCTTCTATTTAATATGTTGGGTATGGTATTAAACAAGCGAAAGCTGCTGGCCGACCGCGAATTGCTCGGCCGATGGGGTGAAAAACACTGTCACGGATTCCTCAAAAGAAAAGGCCTAAAAACACTCACACGCAACTTCTCCTGCAAAACCGGCGAAATCGACCTGATTATGGTCGATACCGATAGGACTATCGTCTTCATCGAAGTCAAAACCAGGGCTGACGAAACCTTCAACTCGGTCGAATCTTCTATCACAACCCCCAAGAAAGCCAGATTAGTCAGGACCGCCCGTTATTTTCTCGCAACGCACAACATAGATGACAGGCCTCTTCGTTTTGACATTGTTACAATAGTCTTAGGCCAAAAAGGCCGCCCACAGATAAGACATTACGAAAATGCTTTCGTACCGTAGAAACAATGGAACTGATTGATACACATTGCCATTTAACATTTGAACAGTTGTCCGATGACATTGAGGCTGTCCTGGCTCGAAGTGTCCTCGAAGGCGTTACCGGCTGGATTACCGTCGGCACCGACCCGCAACAGAACCGTAAAGCCGTCGAGCTTGCAGACAAATTTAAGAATATGTACGCCGCCGTTGGTATCCATCCGCACGATGCACGCGATGTAACCGCCGAAACGCTAACAGAATTGAAAGAGCTTGCCCAAGATGAAAAAGTCGTAGCCCTCGGCGAGACAGGCCTGGATTTTCACTATAATTTTTCAAGTCAATCCGACCAGAAGCGGGCCTTCGCTGCCCAGTTGAAAATCGCCAAAGAATTGAATCTGCCCGTAATCATCCATTGCCGAGAGGCTTTTGATGAAACGATGGAAATTTTAGACCAATACGGCCGGGGTTTGAGGGGTGTGGTTTTCCATTGTTTCAGCGGCTCGGCCGAGCAGGCAAAAATCATTCTCGATTATGGTTTTTATATCTCGTTCACCGGCGTAGTTACCTTCAAAAACGCCGACATTATCCGCAATGCCGCCAAACTCGTACCAACCGACAAATTAATGCTCGAAACCGACTGCCCCTATATGTCACCTGAACCGATGCGAAAACAAAAGATAAACGAGCCTGCCCTTATGATTCACACCGCCAGGTATCTGGCCGAACTAAAGCAAATGGATTTAACTGATTTCGCCAATGCCGTTACAGCCACCAGCAAGTCTTTCTTCGGCCAGCCCTGACTAAATATAATCCTTTTCCGGCCTGCCGGCCTGAAGCCGCGCCTATAACCGTACTTTAAGGCAACTGATTGAGCCTGTCATCAATCGCTTTCAGTTTCCTTCGCATCTCGATATCATTGATCATAGTACCAAGCTTGTTCATTATGGCGTCAACCGCACCGTTCCAGTGCGTCCAGTCGGGCCCCATCATACTGGCGCCCATCCGCCACCTGCGGCCATCATGATGCCAGATTAGATAATGCATAATCTCAGGTGTCTCATCCAGAGGATTGTCTCTGCTGATAAGACCTTCTGCATAAGCTTCTTCAAGAAGAGCATCCGTTTTCTCCCAAACCTTGTTGTAGTCCTCTACAACCTTATCAAATTCATCAAAGTAGCCGTCGGCCCATGTCGATGAGTGACACTGAAAGCATACGAGTCTCATTTCATTGCGGCCGTTCTCAGCTTTGTCCGGATCAGGTACTCTTTCAATAACCATATCGACCTCTTCCGGTCCTTTCCACTGAGGAACCGATTTCTTCGGTTGTAGTTCCCAATAGAGTCGTTCCCCAACCTCATGAGTCGTATCAACCACACCTCCGAAACCACTCATGTGACAGGTCGCACAGGTAGGCGCATCAATGTCCGCAGTACCCCACTCATCTGATGGCGCATCCCAGTTCCATGATTCACCACTTGATGCATACATGTTTCCATGTTTCGATTCTTCATAGATTTCATGCTGCGGATGGTCAGGCCCAAGATGACACTGACCGCAAGTCTCCGGCTTGCGGGCCTCCGCTACACTATAGCCGTGTCTTGTGTGGCAGGCGCTGCATGAGCCGAGGCTTCCATCGGGATTGACCCTGCCGACACCCGTGTTGGGCCAGCCCTGTAGTTCCCCGCCGGGATCGGCAATAACGAAACTCCCGTGACATTGAATACATCCGAGATTCACATTATTGTGATGATAATTCGGATCACCAAGAAGCCCTATCCTTTCCAGTATCCCGCTGTCTGGAAACAGCGGCGTAAGCGCCCTTTTCGCCATTTCTTCAGGGTCAAGCTGCCTGGCCGTCTCCTGGCTGAATGGATCAAGCCCTTCTGCTCGTGCCTTGAGATAGTACGGTTTCAGAGGACCCATAAAAGTACTCCAGGCATGTTTGCTTCTTGAGAATTCCTCGACCTCCTTCGCATGACACTCTTTACAGTACTCAGGAGACGGAACCGCCGTTATTTGAGTGCCGAAATGAAAGTGAGTGGACGGATCGCCTTCTTTACCCAGATGGCAGGTTTCACACTCTACCCCTTCACTGCTGTGCTTACTGTCCTCCCACAGCCTCACTATGCCGGGTGACGAGAATTCATGGCATCCAAGACACACATCCGCCTTCGCATTCTTAACAGCCGATATCCCGGGAAATACACCAAGCATTATCGAAAGTACTAACAAGAACAAGACCTTCTTCATTTTAGTTTTCTCCAAATAATTTACCCTTCTCCGAGTCTCTGCAACCGGCAAAATAGAACATCCATCCATCGCGGCTGCTTCCACGTTGAATCGGCCATATTCTACCCAAAATTCAGCTGCTTTACAACGAAAAACTCGAATTATTTCGTTCTCGTATATATTTTCATCATCCATTTCACCACTGACACGACCCGAGATACACTTCTAAGTTAATCTCACCGGGGGCAACGTATTTTATCTCTTTTGCCTTGTGACTTATGAACTTATGCACTTTTTTCCTTGCACTCACCCATACCCCCACCTTAATATACCATCGACGTGCGAGTATGTCTTAGATTCTTGGAGACACAAAAAACAAAAGTATGCCGTTTATACCATTTTCTACTAAACAAGTCAGGCAAAGCTAACTACTGTCCGCACCCTGAAACAGGAAAGGAAAGAATAATGAATGAAGAGAAACGTCCGGGTGGTTTAACGGCTCTTGCTGTATTTAATTTCATTTTTTCCGGCTTTGGTTTGTTATCACTTTTTGGTTTCTTGGCTTTCTTTGCTTTGAGAGGAAAAATACCAACTGATAACATGGAAGAAGTACAAAAGGCCCAGATTGAAGCTTTACAAAATTTGGGGCTGCCAATGCTTATTTTTATCTGTGTTCTTAATATCCTATCCAGTGTGCTTCTACTTCTGGCCGGTATAGGTTATCTGAAACAGAAAAAGTTTCTTGGACGGACCATCGGCAATCTCTATGCAGTCATTACTATTATCAGCAGTGTTGTCTCCGGAATATTGTTCGCACCCGAGCTTGGAGGCGGCTTCAATATCATGACCATGGTCGGCCTGATTTACCCGGTACTTACACTTATTTTGCTCAACGCTACATTTAAGGAGGACCTGACCAACTAAAGCCGGATTATTCTCTCGGTATCTTTAATAGTGGCCAGTCCATAACAAATGAATCTGAAAACAATAAATATCGCCCACATTCGCCTTATCAGTCTTTACTGGAGCCGGTATGTCGTACGAAGCGGCTCGGGCCTGGTCTATCTTATGATTGCGCTGGTCTTCGGCCTTTCCGTAGCTCATATAATAATAATGCCGGTAGAACGATTAATGGCACTGCAAAAAAAGCAAATGGGCCAGACAAATCCTCAGCTCATCAGGAAGACAATTATCGATATAGGCCAGCCGATTATTCAGTTCGTCCTGGGAATAAAGTCATTTGAACAAGTCACCAAAGAAGCTGTATCACCTCAGCTCCGCTTTCAGAATAGTAATTCAAATGATGCACAATCCGACAATAACACATCCGGCTTCGACCCCTGGACGGATTTTCTTATTGAGAAAAAGCCCGCTCTGTTATCGGTGATTTTTCTTATACTGATATTCGGTATGCCTTTTGTGATTTCCTTTCTGGCTTTCAACCAAATCAGCGGGGATGTCCAGAACCACGGCCTGCGATACCTGCTCCTGAGAACCGAACGATGCAACATCTTTTTCGGTCGTTTTATAGGGACCGTCCTTTTTTCGACCGCCGTTATGGCAATTATCATCGCTACCATTACCTTGTATCTCGGCATGAAGACCAGACTCTATCCCGCTCCTGACCTGGCAATTTGGGCGTTGCAGGGCTTTCTGGTCCTGGCAATTCTTATGGTGCCCTATATCTCTGTTTGTTCACTAATTTCAGCATCAGTAAACTCTCCGTTCCTTTCTCTGATCCTGGCGAAGGTGGTAATCGCCGGTGTACTGCTTATGGCAATCCTCGGCAGCTTTGCATGGAAACCCGCCAAATATCTCTTGTATGCCCTGCCCTGGGGATGGCAAAATAATCTGCTCCATCCCGCCCCGGTCCATTGGCTCGGCGCAGTGTTTGCGTCTCTGGCCTATACGGCTTTCTTTTTGACACTGGGTTATATCCGATTTGAAACGCGAGATCTGTAGGTTTGAAAATGACGAATGTTGTATCCATAAAAGAATTATCAAAAAGATTCGGACGCATTCAGGCCCTTAACAAGGTATCCTTCGATATCCCGTCAAATTCCATTTTTGGTCTGCTCGGGCCAAACGGCGCCGGAAAAACCACTCTATTTTCCATCGTCGCAGATTTTCTCAAAGCCGATTCCGGCACGGTTGAGGTCCTCGGTATCGATACCAGGTACATTTCCCGCCTTCAGGGACGACTTAGTATCCTGCCCCAGGATGCGCAGTTCCAGCGCAATGTCCCCATCCTTGACCAGCTCGTTTTTTTTCGCCTTCTTGCCGGACGCACAAAGAAACAGGCCTGCGAAGAGGTCATTCACAGCCTTGAGCTGGTCGGCTTGAAATCGGTTGCTAAAAGACGCGTCAACAGTTTATCTCATGGTATGGTTAAACGCCTCGGTATTGCTCAGGCCTTTCTGGGCAACCCCGAAGTTATCCTTCTCGATGAACCAACCGCCGGCCTCGACCCGGCCAGTGCCCGCCAGATTCGAGACCTCATTAAGCAATTGCAACAGCATGCGACTATTGCTGTCAGTTCCCACAACCTGGACGAGGTCCAGGAACTCTGCGACCATGTGGCGATTTTGGACCACGGCAATCTGGTTCTGGCCGGTTCCGTTGACGAAATTACTCGCGCCGACCGCGAATATAATCTGTCCCTGTCACGCCCGCTGAAAGAAAGCGAACTCGAAAAGCTGACCTTGATCAAAGGCGTCCGCAGCATAAAAATGCTCTCTACTGCCGCCGCAAGCCAGAGCAAAAAATCGACAGATTATTTAGTGACACTTAACTTATCCGCCGACCATCTCGATCAGGATACGGTAATTGCTCCTGTTCTGCGAACTCTTTTGGATATGTCCATCACCCCGCGAAAACTCACCGAAGGCCGCAGCCTGGAAACTCAATTCCTCGAAGTAACCGGCGCCCAATCGGATAGTCCTTAATGCAGAATCCATCCAGCTACGGCGCAAATCTGCGTAGAGACAAACCACAGCCCACTATTTTTTGGCGGCGTTCTTCTGGCGCTTGAACTCAACAGTGAAATTAGGGTAATCGGAAAGCTCCCCGGAGCTGTACATCTCGTGCATTTCCCACTTCATTGTTTTGTTATCAACTTTAGAGTGGGCAAAACCCATTTTATTGGTCTGCCAGTCGGCACTGGTGTGTTCATGTTTAAGCACGGCCTTGTTACCGTTGGCTTCCCATATACCTTTACCGGTCCCGCCTTTATTATCGACGGTTATCTGTACGATTTGGTCTTCGGCCGGCTTGTAGAAAATCATTGAACGGTACTCGTTATCAGCAAATTTAAGCGTCATCGTCATAAGATGTTTATCAAGCTCCCATTTATAAACAAGTTCAATTTTGTCGCCCTCGTCACTCGTGGCCTCCCAATTGCCTACCAGCCAGTCGAAGCCGCCTTCTGTTACAAGGTCACCAAGCTTCTGCTGGGCACTTACACCCGATGTTGTTATAAAGATAATGGCCACCACAAACAGGAAAATGTTTCTTCGCCTTGAGATTTTTGCCTTATTCATTGTAGTTTACTCCTCTCGTTAAAAGTTTACATGTAGATTGCTTAGACACCTTGCTAAGCATCCTCCTTTTATTACTAAGATACATGATTAGTCGCGATATTCCCAGAATTTCTTTCCAGGATTTCACCTCATGTATCAAGTATCGAGTAATTTTCAATCAAAGCAACAGACTTTGGGATATAAGGCAGAATTTATGCCTGATGCGGGTTTACGATTGAGTCGTAGATAGACGTTATGAATTGAATTAAGCGGAGGCTTTTTCGAACAGCGAGTAAGCAGCCAGTAATCCGCGCATCACGTCTGTGACGGTAGCTATTCCAAGAAGATTTTTGTCTTCATCTATCACCGGCACAGAGCTTATCTTCATCTCATGCAGCATTTTCACCACATCATAGAAGCCGCAGTCTGGTTTAACGTGAATTACATCACGACTCATAATGCGATAGACCTGTTGCCGTATAACCGGCTCGTGTGGTTCAACATCGAACAGCTCGGCCCGAAATACATCCGACTGCGGTTTGCGCTGACCCTTGCGAAAGGGAAGAAGACGCAGAACGTCCCTATCGGAGATTATACCAACCAGTTTCTTTTGCCTGTCCACGACCGGTACGTGTCTGAATTTCCCCTTCTGCATCACCTTCATAACTTTGTCCACGTCATCCTGCTCTTCCAGAGAGACAACTTCCTCAGTCATAATATCTTTAACCGTTCCGAGAACTGATGAAAGCGCCCAGGTCGCCTTATCTGAATTCCCTGCCAACAAGTCAACAAAACGTCTTCTCGGCCCCGTTTCTGCCTTCTCCCCGCATAGCTGCCCGATTGCGTGCAGTCTGGCGAAGAGCTTTAAAACATCTGTCGCCGTCACTATACCAACCAGTTCATTCTCAAAAAGAACAGGAACCGAATCAATGCGATTTTCTACCATCAGGGCGGTGGCATCCTGTATCGGGGTTTCAGGCGATGCACACTTTGGTTTTCGCGTAACGATTTGTACCAGAAGCTGTTTCATTGCTTTGTTATCAGAATCCGCCTTGCTGATTTTCCTCATGCACGGCGATATTTGCCGAAAAATATCCCTTTGAGAAACGATACCCACAAAGAACGGTTCCCCTTCTTCGGCCGCATTATCTACTATGGGAATATGACGAATTTTATTCTCCGTCATAATCTCCAGGCAAGTTTCGATAGTATCGTCCAAAGTAAGCGTCTTTACATTATAAGTCATAATGTCCTTAACGCTTCGCATCATATGAAACAAGATATCTTTCGTCTCGCACATATCATCTATAATATCGATTAGTTTCGATTGATGTTTTGCCATCCTGTTTCCCCTTGACGTATGACTAAGCGTTCTATATTTACCAGCCGATATAGTGCCAATTCAACAAATATGCTGCTGCAACTGACTCAAATCACACGTTATATCGGCATAGCATATGAAGGCCTTTAATGTCGATTTATCGGAGTTCCCTGTTTCGGAAATACCTTATTTTACCTGTTGAAAGTCTGTTTTTTCTGCCCGATAAAAAAATGATTTGGCATCAGAATTGTTATTTCTTATGTTTTATACGATATCCTTAAATACGCCCGAAACAAAACCTATTTTAATCTCATTATGAGGAGGATTTATGGTTCCTGATGTAAATTCAGAAAAATGGTCACCGCCATCCGAAAATCAAATTCAACCCAACACAAGCTCACAGCCTGAAACAAAGCCCTTTTTCGAGCAGGAATGTCTTCAGCAGACCTGGCTGAATGTTAAGCTGGCAACCTGGATCCAAGGTCTCATTGTTACCGCCGTTTTGATTGCCCTTGCTGCTTACGTTGCTCCCAAGCTTAGTACGGCACAATCACTCAGGCAGCAAAAAACAACCGAATTCAATGAATACCAATATGAAGAAGGTAGTTGGATTGACTCTAATGAGTGTTTTATAGACTAAAAACTCCGTTTCGCGCTAAAAAAGCCGGGCGATTTCATATATGACCCTCAAATTCCTCTTTTGGGGGTTTTTTTATTGACCCTGCCAATCCAAGTAATTCTCAGTTAGAAAACCGCAGGCTTTGTCTTTGAGAATAATCCAAAAAATATTTGGGCATAATTTGGCATTCTAATTTTTATTTCCTATGTTTTACATAAGTGTTTTTAAGGCGTTAAAATCAATTTTATTAACTTTTTTTGAGGAGAAATTATGGAATCTGAAATGAACGAAAATTTTGGACAGCCGTACGGAAGTCAAAGCCAGCCGGGCTCTGGCCCACCCCCAGAACAGAAGCCCACGAGTCAGCAGAATAGTCTCCAGCAGACATTTCTGAATCTTAAGCCGTCAACCTGGATCAAATGTGTCGTTATCAGCATTATTTTGTCCGTGGCTGCTGTTTTTATTGCTCCTGAGTTCTCAACAGCTCAGTCCGGGCAAACGGGACAGCCCAGACAGCAAGAGACCTTCAATTCATACTGTGAATATGAAGAAGATATGTATGATTACTCTCAATACGAAGATGGTTGGAACGATGACTACTATGACTGCCAGGAAGATTCTTCTTATGACTACTATGATGAGTGCGATGACTATGGATATGAGTCAGAGTATGATTGTGAAGATAGCTGGAACGATGACTACGAGACCCAAGACGATTGGTCTTATGAGACCGAAGACGACTGGTCCTATGAGACTGAAGATGATTGGTCTTATGAGACCGAGGATAATTGGTCTGACGATTATGAGACCGAGGAAGATTGGTCTTATGACTATGAGGACGATTATGAGTACCAGGAAAATACGTATGAGTATGATTACTATTACGACGACTAAAATCTTCGCTTCGCACTAAATGCGAGGAAACTTCGCGCCTTACCCCCAAAATCTTTTTGGGGGTTTTTTTTATTTTAAACCCCCACCCCTGAAAATATCTCATAGGTCTGCCTGTGCCGGGAACACAAACGAAAAGCAATTTACACAGACTTTTATTGATTATTCTATGACTGTAAGATATCATTATCCTAATTGTTGAATAATTAAACTATCTTTCAATATCAATTAGAATACACGACAGTTTTCGAAAAAGCCAACATAGTTGTTCCAGGAGATAATCATGAAGCGAAGCCCGAATACCTTCCCGCGCACAGCACAGCAAGCTCCTCACGGTGGAGATCGGGCGAAGCTGCGAACGTTCTCTCGCTTGGCTCTGGCTGCCATCTCACTGGTTTTTGCCTGTGTTGCAGCCACTGCTTCCGCTGAGGACTGGCCGATGTGGCGATACGATGCGGCCCGGAGCGCTCGGACTTCGCCGACCTTGCCGGAATCGCTGCATCTTTCATGGGTGCGTCAGCTTCCGAAACTTAAACCGGCTTTTCGGACGAAGCGTATTCAGTTCGATGCTGGTTACGAACCGGTCGTGTTGGATAAAATGATGTTCGTCGCTTCGTCGCGCAACGACAGTATAACGGCCATTGATATCGATACCGGCGAGCAGAAGTGGCGGTTTTACACCAACGGCCCTGTGCGAGTGGCTCCGGTCGCGTGGAAAGATCGGATATTCATTGGATCCGACGACGGGCACTTGTACTGCCTGGCGGCTAAAGACGGTCGGTTGCTCTGGAAGTTCCGTGCAGTACCGTCCGGACGTAATATCTTGGGTAATGGACGCCTGATCTCGGTGTGGCCCGTCCGAGGCGGACCTGTCTTGCATGACGGAAAGATTTTCTTCGCCGCCGGTGTATGGCCGTTCGAGGGTGTGTTCCTCTACTCGCTCGATGCCGAAACCGGACAACTCGTCTGGCTGAATGATGACTGCGGCTACATTTATGGCCAGCATCCGCACAACGCCGAATCGCTTGGGGGCGTGACACCACAAGGCTATTTGGTCGTCAGCGGCAACGAGCTGATCGTACCGTGTGGTCAGGCAGTTCCCGCTCATTTCGACGTGCGAACCGGCAAGCTGTTGTCCTTTGTCTTGCCCAGGCCCGGACGTCTGCCGGGCGGCTGGTTCACTTCGGCGGACGTCAGACGTGGCAAAGTTGTGCTCGACGCCAACATCAACCGCGATCTCCACGAAGATAAGATATATCAGGGTCCGGGAGAGCCGAACGTACAATCGACAATCCATGTCGGAGAGCAAACGTTCCATTTCGGCGATGGTTTTCCTGGTGTCGAAGGCGAGATTCACACGATGCTCGTTGCCGACGGAAAACTGTTCGCTGTGACTTTGGATGGAGAACTCTACTGCTTTGCACCGCGAAAGCCGAAGACCGTTGCGCGTTATCCACTGAAGGTCGAATCACTTCCCATGGAATCCGGCAACTTGTCTCGTTTCGGCAAACAAGTTCTCGATGCCGTTGACAATCGCCATGGCTACGCACTTGTGTTGGGGATCGCTGAGAACAGTCTGCTGGAGACACTTGTCGCACAAACTAAGTTTCACATAATCGCGATCGATCCGGATGCAGTCAAGGTCAATCATCTCCGTCAACAATTCGACGCTGCCGGTCTCTACGGCAAACGCGTCTCGTTTAAAGTTGGCGAACCCGGCGAGATCGAGTTTCCGCCGTACATGGCGAGTATCGTCGTCATCAATGACGTCCATTGGTTGGTAGCCGCAGACACCGCCGAGATTGGAATGTCCGGCTTCGATATTTTACGACCGTACGGCGGCACGGCCTGCGTGAATCTGTCGCACAGCGACCACGCTCGGCTGGTCGCGGCAGCACGGAACGAAAGAAGCTTCGCGATTGAGCGAACGGCGGGCATGACCCTTGTTCGTCGTCAGGGACCGCTGCCGGGCGCTGTAAACTACACGGGCGGCTGGTCAAGCCGCGACGAGCGAGTCAAAGCGCCTCTGGGTCTTCTTTGGTTCGACGACACGCTGGGGCATTTCAAGCGGTCGCCGCAGCCGATGTTTGTCGATGGCGTGATGATTTCGTACACGAAAGATTGGATGGCCCGCCACCGTGAAGGCAAGCAGGTACCCTACACGTTGCTGCCTCCCGTGCTTAGCGACGTGTACACGGGCCGAGTGCTGGCACCGAAGGAACGATTGAGCACCGGCCTCGAGTTTCCTCTCCGCGACCGCCAGGCAATTCAGCCAAACCAGTATCGCCCCCCTTATCAGTTGGATGATTGGAATCCAGGAGAGCCGAACGCCGGCAGTCGCATCAACCCGCTTACGGGAGAGACCGAGCCGCGAGCATTTCCCAAGAGCTATGGCTGCGACGGAGGGGTCGATTACGGCTACTTATATACGATGCGATCAGGAACAGCGGCGTTCTACGACAAGCGACTGGAGAGTGGCACGTGCTACATCAGCGGACCAAGATCGGGATGCACGAACAGCATCATTCCAGCGTGTGGCCTACTGAATGTTCCCTACTTCTACGAAGGCTGCACTTGCAGCTATCCGTTACCCGCAGGGCTGGCTTTGGTGCCGATGCCGCCCGAGTACGAACAATGGGCCGCATGGGGAGCCGGGATGGCAACCGACATCGTGCGAGTAGGAGTCAACTTCGGGGCACCGGGCGACCGCATGACCGAAGCGGGAACCCTGTGGCTGGACTACCCGAGTCGAGGTGGCCCATCGCCGGAATTGAAGATAGAAGTCGAACCGTCCTCGGCCGAGTTCTACTACCGTCATTCGCTTTGGATCGATGGCGGATCAGCTTGGCCGTGGGTTGCGGCCTCGGGAGTCAAGGGAGCCTCATCAATCACGATACGGAATTTGCGATCGACCACTTACACCGTTCGCCTCTACTTTGCCGAACCCGATCATGACGATCCGGGAGGGCGACGATTTGACATCGCACTGAACGGTCGCACCGTGACCGATAACTTCGACATCGCCAAAGCCGCGGGCAGCCGCATGCGGGCCATTGCCCAACAATTCGAGAATGTCGAAATCAACGGTTCATTGAAAATCGAACTCAAAGCACGGCAGGGCAAACCGATTCTAAGTGGCGTTGAAATCGTGGCTGTGCAGCAGTGATTCTGCTTGCAAACCGCTCTTCCTTTGAATATATGACTACGACTGGCGTGCGAGCTAAGCCATTTACACAGACTTTTATTGATTATTCTATGACTGTAAGATATAATCATCTGTTGTGTTTACGCGGATCAGCTAACGTTAATTTACGTTGGAAGAGGTGGAAACTATGACAGGTATGCGGCGTCTATTTTTTTCTTTGGCGTTAGCGGCGTTTTTTTTCGCAAGCTGTGAGAAAAATCAACAACTTCGTCACTTCGACAAGCCGACGGCACGAATTGTAGATATTAAATTTCATGATGTCCAGTTAGACTACGCCACACTGCTGTTCGAAATCGAAGTTGATAATCCTTATCCGACCGATTTGCCCCTGGTGAGTTTAAGCTACAGCCTTACGAGCGGAGCCAATACATTTCTAACGGCCACCGCCGCCCACGCAGTTGTCATAGCCCCGAACTCAAAAGAATTGGTTACACTGCCGGACAAAGTGATATATGCACGTTTGCTGAAATCATTGAACGGCAAACCCGGTTCTACAATTCCCTATAGAACAGAGTTACAATTGTGGGTTGATGCCCCTGATTTGGGGCAAATCAAACTGCCTTTGAGGCACGAAGGCCTGCTGTCGCTGCCTGAAGAAGCAGAGGTTACCGTCGAAGGCCGGATATACCATTCTCTGGATGTGCCTTTTGTTTCAACGCCGCAGGATGTAGTTGACAAAATGCTTCAGTTGGCGAAGCTCAAAAATAATGATTTGGTTTATGACCTGGGCTGTGGCGACGGGCGAATTCCGATCACTGCCGCCAAAAAGTACGGCTGCAAAGCTGTCGGATACGACCTTGACCTCGAGCGTGTGAAAGAATCTCTTGAAAATGTAAAGAAGAATAATGTCGAGCATCTGGTTACAATCGAGCAGAAGAACATATTCACACTCGACCTTAGTAAGGCGAACGTAATAACTCTCTACCTGCTTCCGGCCCTTAATGTGAAGCTCATCCCGCAATTGGAAAAACTCAGGCCCGGCTCGCGCATCCTCTCACACAGTTTTGGTATGAAAGGCGTCAAACCGGACAAAGTTATCAGACTCACTTCCTCCTTTGACAATATCGAGCATAAGATATATTTATGGACGACGCCCTTGAAAAAAACAGAGAATCAATAATATAGTTATCGCCGCGAAGCTTGCCGGCGAGTTAAACAATCAGCCGGGGTGAATTTTCATTGAACTTTAGAAAGCAAATCGCTACAATAAATTGTAGAAAAGGAGATTTGCATTATGAAGGCACTTGATACCAGAATGCTTAAACTTATATTGGCGGTGCTGATATCGATGTTTGTAATCTGGCTGATGTCGGTGTTGCAATGTGAGATAGCTCCACCTGCTTATTGACAGACAATACGAAGTCCGAAAACGAGATATAACCGCAGCAGCCGTTCCGCCGCCTTCTTTAACCAGCCCGAGAAAGATATGTTCTGTTCCTATGTATTGATGGTTAAATAGCTGGACCTGCTCGTTGGCAATCGCCATAACCTTACGTGCCTTGTCAGTAAAACGTTCAAACATAACTCGTGCCTTTCCGCCAAAGAATATGCTTTGATTTTTACATATCTGCTATCTCTATAACCGGACTTAGAATATGGCTCGGCTCATATTTACGACCTGCGGCGCGGTTGTTTCGGTATTGTCGGCTTCTTCGGATTAACTGCAAGGTAGTCAATTATGTATTTATTAAGCTGGGTTTTAATTGACTGTCTTATTACAGACTCTTTCCCCCTGCCAACATAAAGACCGCTGTCCCAGCAAACACCTTCGGCATAACCGTAGTTTCTCACAAGGGTTGCATCTTCGATATGGGCAACCCGAACACAATAAAGATACACATCTTTGTAAGCCGGGTCTTGGTATGCAACCACATATACCGACAGACGCGGACGCCCGGGTATTGTCTCCAGCTCTTCCTTGGTAAATATCTTTATATCTGCATTTCCCAGCTCAAGATCAACGTCGGTTTCAAACTGTTCTTTCAATTCTTTTTCTACCGATTTGGTCTGTGCAATTACATCTACGAATATAAAGACTCCTTCGGAGCCGCGAATACGCATGCGTAATTCTTCCTGGTACTGCCGTTTTTCTGTGGCGATTGTTCTTGCCGCCAGAAAAACACTCAAAGAAACCAGCGCTGCCGTTATGACATAAATCCAAAATCTTTTCGATTTCATAATATCACCTTTGAAAAAAGAGCTTCTCGCAGATACACCTTGACCATTCTATCAATTGCCTCTCATAATTCAACCACATCCGCA
>CBDURK010000016.1:0-16702 GCA_965369645.1 uncultured bacterium
ATTATATGGTCACATCAAACCATGTCCACCTGCTTGCATTTGATAATGGAGGCCGCAATGTCATCCCAGATTGCATAAAGTATGTCAGAAAGAAATGATGTAGTAAAATTCCAGGGTAATCCTTTGACGTTAGTGGGTAATGAGCTTAAGGTCGGTGATACGGCCCCGGATGCAGAGGTTTTAGCCAACGATTTGTCACCGGTGAAACTCTCAGGCTTCGGGGGAAAGGTTTGCGTAATCAGCACAGTTCCGTCTCTGGATACGCCTGTATGTGATATCCAGACGAGGAAATTCAATGAGCAGGCCGCATCGCTGGGTAATGACGTCGTAGTGTTGACTATCAGCATGGATCTTCCGTTTGCCCAGCAGAGGTGGTGCGGGGCAGCAAATGTGGAAAATGTTCAGACACTTTCAGACCATCACAAAGCGGAATTCGGCAACGCATACGGCATTCTGATAAAAGAATTGCGACTTTTAGCTCGAACAGTATTTGTTGTGGACAAAGCAGGTATTATTCGTTACATAGAGATAGTTGACGAAGTGACGAATGAACCCGATTATGAAGCAGCATTATCTGCAGTAAAAGAAACAGGACAATGAGACAGCTAAAACCAAACGTTTACGCCGTTGGCGCAATTGACTGGGACGCCAGACTATTCGACAGGCTTATTCCACTGCCGGACGGTACCAGCTACAATTCTTATGTGGTACGGGGCAATGAAAAAACGGTATTGCTTGATACAGTGGATCCTGCCAAAACAGACGTCTTATTAGGCAATCTTGTCAGGCTTGGAATTAACAAAATCGACTATGTTGTTGCGCACCATGGAGAGCAGGACCATTCGGGATCTCTGCCTGATGTGTTGTTAATATATCCGGACGCAAAGGTGGTGACGAACCCCAAGTGCAAGGGTATGCTGATTGACCTGCTCAACATAGAAGAAGATAAATTTATCACTGTCGAAGACGGCGATACCCTCTCCCTGGGTGACAAAACCTTACAGTTTATTTACACTCCGTGGGTTCACTGGCCGGAGACTATGAGTACATATCTTGTTGAAGATAGAATTCTTTTTTCTTGTGATTTCTTCGGTGCTCATCTGGCAACAAGCAGCTTGTTTGTCGATGACAAAGCAAAAGTGCTCGAAGATGCCAAGAGGTACTATGCCGAGATAATGATGCCTTTTCGGCGTCAGATTAATTCCAATCTTGATAAGCTGGCTGAGCTTCAGATCGATATGATCGCTCCCAGTCATGGGCCGGTACATGATCATCCGGAATTCATTATTGAAGCTTATAGGGACTGGGTTTCTGAGACAGTGAAGAACGAAGTTATAGTAGCTTATGTATCGATGCACGGCAGTACAGGTAAAATGGTGTCATATTTTGTCGAGGCCATGATCGAAAGAGGTATTACGGTAAGGCAGTTTGAGCTTTCAACGGTAGATATCGGCAAACTCGCCATGGCCCTGGTGGATGCGGCTACAGTTGTGATTGCAACACCAATGGTATTGGCCGGTGCGCATCCGGCGGTTATTTACGCTGCATTTTTAACCAACGCTCTCAGACCAAAAACTAAATTTGCCTCAATCATCGGCTCATACGGCTGGGGAGGAAAGATGGTTGAACAGTTAACAGGTATAATGTCAAACCTCAAGGCAGAGATTCTCGAACCGGTGTTATCAAAAGGTGAACCTAAAGAGAATGACTTTGCCGCAATCGAGAAGCTTGCCGATGGTATTCATGCCAAGCACAAAGAGATTGGAATCACAAATTAGAATCTTGAAATTACAAAGGAATTGATTATGGCTAAAAAACTTCAAATTTACAAATGTGCCGCTTGCGGCAATATCGTAGAGGTACTTCACGGTGGCGGGGGTCAAATGATATGCTGCGGCACATCGATGGAACTTCTGGACGAAAAAACCGCTGATGCTGCAACAGAAAAACACGTACCTGTAATCGAAAAAATCGATGGCGGCTATAAGGTAAAGGTCGGCAGTGTACCCCATCCGATGCAGGATGAGCACTTTATTGAGTGGATTGAGCTGCTTGCAGACGGCAAGGCATATCGGCAGTTCCTCGAACCGGGTGGTGATCCCGAAGCAGTGTTTAACGTTGATGCCGGTTCCGTCAGTGCAAGAGAGCATTGCAATGTTCACGGTCTGTGGAAAGGGTAAAAAATGATAAGCAAAAAAATGGAAGATGCCCTGAATGAGCAGGTAAACGCAGAGTTGTATTCTTCATATCTGTACCTGTCGATGGAGTCATATTTCAAGTCTCAAAACTTAAATGGTTTTGCCAACTGGATGAGAATACAGACACAGGAAGAAGTAGCGCATGCAACGAAGATTTATGACTTCATAAATGAACGAGGCGGCAGAGTATTGCTGAAGGCTGTAGAAGGACCGCCGACAGAATGGGACTCATCATTAGCTGTTTTCAAGGCGATTTATGAACATGAACAAAAAGTAACAGGCCTGATTAATGACCTGGTGGATTTGGCCATTAAAGAAAAAGACCACGCGACAAACAGCTTTTTACAGTGGTTCGTCAATGAGCAGGTCGAAGAAGAGTCAACCGCCGATGAAATAGTGCAGCAATTAAAAATGATGGAAAACGCACCGGGTGGAATGTTTATGTTCGATCGTGAATTAGGGCAACGAGTCTTTACGCCGCCTGCGACAGAAGGAACGTAATAGTGAGCATCTCTTTGAATGCCATTGAAGTTTTTGAAATAGCAGAACGGATTGAAAGAAACTCTGTCAACTTCTATCGTAAAGCAGCAGAAGCTGTTACCGATGAAAATCTGTCTGCAATACTGACGAGCCTTGCCGAGTTCGAAAAGGAACACGAAACAAGTTACGCCAATATGAGAAAACAGATCTCGGCCAAGGAATGGGACATGATAACATTCGACCCGGAAAATGAAATGGCTTTGTACCTTCAGAAAATCGCCGAAGGTCATGTTTTCGATCCTCAAAAAGACCCAGTTAAGCAACTGAAAGACAAAGTAACCATAGCGGGCATTCTGAACTTTGCCATCGAATCTGAAAAGAACACCATCATTTTCTATCTTGGGCTAAAGAACTATGTTCCTGCGACAGCCGGCAAGAACAAGGTCGATGAAATCATCAATGAAGAGATGAGCCATATTGCCGAATTAAACCTCCGGTTATCAGCATTAAAATATATAGAAAGAATTTCGATTTGAGTGAATTATTAAAGGTCACATTTACTCAGGCTGTATTTACAATTGATTATGAAATGAATTAGTGAGTATTAATCTTAACCGCAACTGAAAGGAATCGTACAATGGGAATGCCATTTAACGCCGATGAAGTTTTTGAGATGGCCGAACAGATAGAACGAAACGGAGCCAGGTTTTACCGCAGCGCAGCAGAAAAATTTCCTGAGGTCAATCAATTGCTGTTAGAACTTGCAGCTATGGAAGATAATCACGAGAAGACTTTTGCAGCTATGCGGGCAGAACTTTCCGGAACAGAATCAGATCCACTCGTTTTTGATCCCGACGACCAGGCCCAATTGTATCTGCAGGCAATGGCAAACGAACACATTTTTAACATCAAATCCGATCCGGTCAACCAATTAGGCAATCTGGACACACCTGATGAGGTTCTGAAAACGGCCATGGGCCTTGAAAGAGACTCTATAGCTTTTTATACCGGCCTGAAAGAATCTGTCTCACGCAGGGCAGGTAAAGACAAGATTGATGCCATCATTAGAGAAGAAATAAATCATATCGCTATTTTAAGCCAAAAAATGGAAGTTTTGAAATAAGCATATCCGCTGCCGCCGGGATAGTTAAAAGGAGACCAATGACTGTTGCACTTAATGCTTTTGAAGTATTCGAAGTTGCCGTACGAATCGAACGCAACGGTGCAAAGTTTTACCGCAAAGCGGCTGAGCTATTTAATGAGCCCGATATATGTACCCTGTTTATTGAATTAGCCGAATGGGAGATTAAACACGAGCAGTTTTTTAGAGATATGGGTAAACAACTTATTAAGCCAAGCAAACAAGCAAAAATTATCGACCCTGAGAAAAAGCAGTTTGATCCAAATTTAATGGCCTGCCTTGGTGTATTCGGTACAGTCTCAGAACCCCTTCACTGGCTAAAAAGATTGAAAAAAATACCAGATGTTCTAAAAACGGCCATCGAAAAGGAAAAAGATTCTATCACTTTCTATGAAGGCCTGAAAGATTTCGTTTCCGACAGAAACGACAAAATCAAAGTTGATGTTATTATCAAAGAGGAAATGCATCACATTAAGATTCTCAATCAGGCGTTGAAACAGCGAGAATAGCCCAACTTGCTCCTGGCTTCTGAGGCCCGGATTTTAGTCATGGAATCTCTTTTAAATCTAAGCTGTACAATATGCACAATATGTTAGCAGAAAATCCACAGATTCGAAGGCTGTAATGTCAATATCGTATTTCAGATTAACTTAAGCCACAAATAGCGGCTACTTATTAGAGGAAAGAAATCAAAGAAAAATATCAAATCAAGGAGACAACAATATGAAAAAGTATAAATGTATTATGTGTGGATATATTTACGACCCGGCTACCGGTGATCCTGACAATGATATTAAAGCGGGCACTGCTTTTGAAGATTTGCCAGATGACTGGGTATGTCCGGATTGCGGGGTTGGCAAAGAAGAATTTGAGCCTGTGGATGACTGAACACTGTCGCGGTTTGACCATACTCTGTATCTAATGCCAAATAATATTGGGAATATATGCTATGCCGGAAATTAAACCGACAATAGATAAGAGAGAGATTTTCTGTGCTGAAACTGTGCCGGGCCCTATTGCATTCGTAGTTTTTGGTGCATCGGGCGATTTAGTCGGCAGGAAACTGCTTGTCAGCCTATTCCAGCTCTTTGCACGGAACTTACTTAATGACAGATTTTATCTGTTAGGCTGTGGCCGAAAGAAATTCTCAGATGAAGAATTCCGCAAAAAGGCAGAGCAATCAATACGAGATAAATCCGACCCTGCATCCGGCAAAGATTTAGATGCATTTATGAGCAAGCTTTATTATGTTGATGGTGATTATAATGATGCGAATTTCTACGAACACATTAAAGCCAGACTTGCAGAGTTAGACAAAATACATAAGGTGTATGAAGGCCTGGTACACTATCTATCGGTACCTCCTTTTTTATACCCTATCATAGTAGAAAATATTGCTCCGGCAGGACTGGCTTGTACCAAAAAACTCCAGTCCAAGAAGCAGATTAAGCTGGTCATTGAAAAACCTTTCGGCAGAGACCTGCAAAGTGCAGTTGAGTTAAATAACAAAATCCACCAATGTTTTAACGAATCTCAAATCTACCGCATAGACCATTATCTTGGTAAAGAGACCGTTCAAAATATTTTAATGTTCCGCTTTGCGAATACCATTTTTGAACCTGTCTGGAATCGCAATTACATTGACCACGTACAGATCACAATAGCAGAATCCAGTGGTGTTGATCATCGAGCAAGCTATTATGATAAAAGCGGCGCACTTCGAGATATGTTCCAAAATCATATACTTCAAATGCTCGCCTTAGTGGCAATGGAGTCACCGATATCTTTCGAGGGAGACCATATCCGTGATGAGAAGGTCAAGCTGCTTCAGTCGGTTCGAGCGTTCGATGCAAATAGACTGGACGAACTTTGTGTACGAGGACAATATGTTTCCGGCTCAATAAAAGGGAGCAAGGTCAGTGGGTACCTGGAAGAACCAGGAGTAAGAGCAGATTCTACGACAGAGACCTTTATCGCGGCTAAAATGTTTATTGATAACTGGCGATGGAAGGGGGTTCCCTTTTATCTTAGAACCGGTAAGAGAATGGAAGTAAAGGAAACGGAAATTGCAATTACTTTCAAGAAAGTTCCTCATTCTATGTTTTCATCTGTCGGCCTTGATGAGCTGCCGGCCAATGTCCTTGTGCTTCGAATACAGCCGGAGGAAGGAATTTCCCTGAGCTTTCAGGCAAAGCGACCGGGGGCGAAAACATGTATGAGTACACTAACAATGAACTTCAGCTACAACGAACTTTTCGAGACCAAACCTCCTGAAGCATATCAGCGACTTTTGCTGGATTGTATGACCGGCGATCAGACGCTTTTCACAAGACAGGATGCCATAGAAACAGCGTGGCGGTTATTGTCACCGATAATGCAGGCATGGGAAAAAGACGGTCATGAACTATACGAATATCCGGCCGGAGCTGAGAGCTTTCCTGCGGCGGATAATCTCATCGAATCAGATGGGCGAAAATGGAGAAGCTTGTCGAATGAGTGAGAGAGCAGAAATGTACGTAAGTGTTTAATATTTTTTTTCGATAAGGAGAAGTTTGAAAGATGGATAACCAGAATACGCAAGAGCCAACATCTTATGATATCTCAATCGTTCGTCCTCAGATGCGCAATGATGATTTCAAGATGAGAAACGATGGTGTAGAGCCTGCCAGACTGGAAGCTATTAAGAAAGGGCTTCTGGCATTGCATACACTGGAGCTTATGGCACAGACAATCTACCGGTATCAGATTACCGGCGAGAATTGTGATTTCAATCGTCAATTAATAGCCGCTATGTGTAATGAGATGACACACTATCAGGATTTTCAGGTCAAACTCTACGAATATGGTCTCAAGCCCAGCATAACCAGATGGGCATACTGGTGCGTTGGTTTTTCGTTTGGCTTTTTTTCGCGCCTTTTGGGCAGAAAAGCAATTCTAAAAACCGGTATCTGGGTTGAAACAAAAGCTGTCCATCATTATGCGGAACTTCTCAAGACAATCGATTGGGACGAAGATACTCGCAAGGTCATTGAAAAAGACCAGGCCGACGAAGACGGGCATATCAATAAATGGAAAAAACTTCTAAAAGAACAGTAATAAAAAGCGTACTGGATAAGCTCTACAGCAAATACAACCATCGTGATTTAATAAAGCCCGACCCATTGCAATTTGTATATCGATATGACAATCCCTCTGACAGAGAGATTGTTGCTTTGTTGTCGGCGGACCTCGCCTATGGCCGGGTCGAACAGATTCAAAAAAGCCTGACAAACCTGTTTGAGCGTATGGGAGAAAGCCCTTATGAGTTTATAAGAGGTTTTGGTAAAACTGAACGAAAACAACTAAACGGCTTCAAACACCGCTTTAACACGGACCAGGACATCTCGGATTTATTGATGTTGTTGCAGAAAGTTCTGAACCAATATACAAGCATCGAGGAGTTTTTTATTCAGGGCTGCAATACGGACGACACAAATATCATTGGCGGCTTGTCTAACTTTTGCAAATCACTTCTGGATATGTATGCGGCCGAGCATAATGGAAAAACAAGCAAGGGGTTAAAGTATTTGTTGGTCAATCCCGCTCAGGGAAGTGCCTGCAAGCGGCTTAATCTTTTTCTAAGGTGGATGATTCGTGATGATGATGTTGATACAGGGCAGTGGAAGTCGATTGACAAGGCCAAACTTATTGTTCCAATCGATGTACATATGGGCAGGTTGTGCAGGATATTAGGATTTCACAATAAAAAGACAGCATCTTTATCGACGGCAATAACAATAACAGAGTGCTTTGCTGAAATTGAGCCGGGCGACCCTGTAAAATATGACTTCGCATTGAGCAGAATCGGTATTGTGGAAAACTGTAATGGTAAATATCGCAATTCTTGCCGGCAGTGCGAACTATTCCCATTCTGTCGCCAGCGTTAACATATTATCCGGACAGAGACCATTTACGGCGAAAACAGTTTATTTTGACGTTGATGCCCGACATTCTCATGACACTGGACACATCTATTTTCCTGGGCATCCGGCTTCGACAATGCCGCTGTGTGAGCAATTCTTGCAGCCGAACTGCCCGGCCTGGCGAGCAGATTATCATGACAATGTAAACACCTTTCATTTGGTAAGTGGGTGAAAACTTTCAAACGAATCTTTTCGCCGTCATATTCATCGCCAAAGTAATGTTTATACATATCCTTTGCCCCTTCGTAAGCCTTTGCGGTTATATGAGCAAAATATTTTTCTTTTTCCGGAAGGTGGCAATCGATACACTCGACACGAATACCCTTAGAATTGGTACCATGAGGTGAAAGTTCCCATGTCAGGTACGCCGTGTTCATTTCATGGCACTTGCTACCGCAATATTCGGATTTTGAAACTGGTACCATAGCCGCATTGAGAGTAACAAAGCACAGCAAGGCAAAAGCAAGTCCGGCAAGAAATGCCAATGCCCTCTTCTTAACAGCTTCGTATATATGGCTAATTATTCCGGTTTTTAACGTAAACATGTCAGTAATCTATTGACGAATCGAAGCAATGCAAGACTTTTTTATGTTTCTATAATAAAATAAGCTACACAACATTAGCAATAGTGTTTTAGAATATCGTTGGTTCTTCCTTACAATATAGTAATGTAAACAAGTAGAGACTTTCGGGAAATATGGAGTATTTATGTGCAGTGATAAAGAAAAGATAAAAGTATTATTTCTTTGTACGGGCAATTCATGTCGAAGCCAAATAGCTGAAGGCTGGGCCAGGCACTTGAAGGGAAATATCATTGATGCGTATTCGGCGGGGATTCGCCCTATAGGAGTAAGCTCCAGGGCAACAAAAGTAATGGCCGAAGCGGGAGTGGACATTTCATCGCAAATATCCCAACGCCTTGACGAATTCTCTGAAATAGATTTTGATTATATAATAACATTATGCGACAATGCCGCAGAGAATTGTCCGGTATTTACCGGCCAAGTCAAGGTCTTCCACAAACCCTTTGAAGATCCTTATTTTGCATCCGGCAGCGAAGAAGAAATTTTGGAAACTTTTAGAAAGGTACGAAATGAGATAAGAGGATTTATTGAGGAAATGCCAAATAATTTGAAAAACTCAGGTACTTTAGGATTCGAAACGTAAAATGAATTCAGAGCAATTAGAAAAATATAGTTCCGCCATAACACTTTCGGACATGGAAATCTTTGTATTTCCGGAGCTGATGTACAGCCTGGTTTTAGCTAATATTATGAGCCCGATTATCTGGCAATGGCGGCAGCAGGACTGTTTCAAAAAACTTCAGGGCAAGAGCAGCTACCGTAAATTGATGAGGTTAAGGCAATTCATAATGGACGAGATTGATTTCAACCTCGATCTTGAGACATGGGGACTAACAAGCCAGGCTAAAGAGATAAAGCGATTTGAAAAATTTATTTCGCCCGAAGACATTGCTAACAGCAATGCACTATTCGGCTATCAGGGTGACAAGTATTATTTCGATGTGGATATTCGCCGGCACTTTGGTTTAGATAAATATGACGGCGATATAATCCCATACTGGAAGACGGAAACAGTCGAGGCGATGAACGCTTTTCGTCTTAAAGAAGGTTATAATAGTGCGGCAGGGGAATGCGTATCACTTGCCGCCCTTTACGCCGCGGCGGCGTTTATCGTATGCCAAATACCATTAGAAGATATCTATATGATACTTACGCCGCTGCACTCGCAAAATTTTCTCGATATGCAGGATGGGATTTTAACCAACAACCGAAGGCTTGTTACGAAAACGATGTGGTTCAACGGAACAGCCATTTCCAATAAGGCCCAGCGGGCACTGCGCAATGAAACCATTACAATCCTGGCTCATTCTTCCGGCTACGTACATTGTTTGTATAAAGATGCCACGATAGGAAAAAAACTTCATCATGATTTTAAAAAGAAACTCGATTCTTATTTATCGGCAGAGTTATCGCTTTCTGCCGTCGCAAATTTTTTGCGCTCCAACAGAGACTATCAGAAGTTTTTCCAAGTCTGCCGCGAATGTCATGGACAGCCCCAATTCCTAAAAGCTGAGGTTCTTTTCCTTTATGAGCATGGCAGTAATTACAGAGTAGCCGACAAAACCTTCGAAAAATTGCTCGCAGAGATTTCGGATGAAGATTTTGTCAGATATCAACTGCCGGGAAGAATCCGTTGTGATGAGCTTGATGCTTTTATAGAGCAGCAAAAGCCTGACATCAGAAGTGCCGATGGTAAAGCGGCATTAAGGAAATTTATTGAGCCGATTATCCCGGAGGCGCAACGGTTTTTGGATGAATTAGCCGATTTTATGCACATCGAAGCAAAGCTTCCGAGTTCGGATAAGAATTACCTGACCACTGAGCCGATTGAAATATCCATAGAACAAAGCAGAGAACAGATAATTGATTCTCTGCAGCATATGCGTCAAAACAATCCCACGGTCGATCTTGCTTTTTATTCATATCGTGATATGGAAAGCTGTAAATGGGAACCGTTTGTCAAAGCAGCAATGGAGCGCAATCCGGTCTCGATCAAAATGGCAGAAGCCATGTCTCTCGAAGAAACATACAAATGGCTCGAACAAATGAAAAATGCTTCTATTTACGACGGCAAGCGATTGGCCCAACCCGATGAAGTGGCAAACTATAAGACCGGCGACGGGCTCGAAAAGGCTTTTTTGTTAGCTAATGTTATCAGCGAAAGGAATCCTGAGCAGGATATTGAAGTAATTACCGACAAAAAACAGGTAATATTAAAAGGGCAAAACGAATACCGATTTAAATCGTCCAAAAACTTCGAAAAGCGTATAAATATTAGCCCATATGGAATGACCACCGTAAGCGATTGACACGGTAGTTCGTATCAACCAACATTGTTTTTTTCCAAAAGATTCCTTTAGTTGTTGAAGCATATAGATGTTATGACTATATCAGTCCTATATATTGGAGTATTTGTTAATAATGTCATTTTCCGTAGCATTTGCCCGTTTTTTTTTGTAATGAAAAAATATATCAAAATGGCTTAATTAAATGAATAACGACTATTTTCAGGAAAGTAATCAAAAATCAGTTGAAATTTTCGCTTTTTTTAAAAAATAACTTTTTATATATTGACGAACAAACTATACTGGACTATATTAGTCCTATACAGAACAAATATTATTAAGGTTTTAAGATGGATATAATAAGACGCAATACAGATTATGCTCTACGAGCAATGGTAAACCTGGCTGTGCACTACGGCGGAGATCCCGTATCGACAAGGGATATATCTCAATCTGAGGATATTTCATACCAGCTTGCCTGCAAGCTGATGCAGAAACTTAATAATGCCGGACTAGTAAAAAGCAGTATGGGGCCCAACGGCGGCTTTGTTTTAAGCAGAACGCCAATAAAAATAAATTTAGCGGAAATTATAGATGCCATCCAGGGGCCCTTGAGTTTGAGCAGATGTTTATTGGGAGAGAATGTCTGCCAACGACAAAGCAGTTGTCCCATAACAGTAAAACTTACCGAACTCCAGAAGAACATTGGCGATTATCTTCAGAGTATTACGTTAGATGAGCTGTTACACCATCAAGGTGTAACAAAAGGTAAGGTAAAGAATAAAAGGAGAATAAAATGACCAGCGAAAAGGAAAGGTCCGGCACTCTTGAAGCATGTGTGGGAAAAGGGCAAAATCTGGCGGATTTGGTCGAATACTCGAATGATTCTATTGTTAGTAAGACAATACTTGATAAATCAGCAGGTACAATCACGCTTTTTGCCTTTGATAAGGGCCAAAAATTAAGCGAGCATACAGCCCCGTACGATGCCGTAGTACAGGTCCTTGACGGGCACTGCCAATTGATCATAGATGGTCAGGACAAGCAGGTTGCAACCGGAGAGATTATCATCATGCCGGGTAATGTGCCACATTCAGTTACGGCACGGGAAAAGTTCAAGATGTTACTCACTATGATTCGTGCATAAGCTTAGATACACAATTTATTTGAAATAGATAAAGGCACTAATATGTTCAGATGTCCAGGACAAGACCAGAGATTTTGGAAACCGGAAGATATCTTTGAAGTGCAATGCACCGGATGTGGTAACAATGTCGAGTTTTTCAAAGATGAACCGAAGTTGAAATGTCGTAAATGCGAACAAATAGTCATTAATCCAAAGATAGACCTTGGCTGCGCCGAATGGTGTCAATATGCCGCACAGTGCATGGGCGTTGACGAAGTAAAGAACCTTAAAGTTATACGAGAAAAGCTGATAAGCCAGATGAAAAATATTTTTGGCAGTGATCAGAAACGGATCGAGCACGCACTTTCCGTTCTCGATTA
The DNA here is from genome assembly GCA_965369645.1 of uncultured bacterium. Taxonomy (GTDB): domain Bacteria; phylum Planctomycetota; class Phycisphaerae; order Sedimentisphaerales; family Anaerobacaceae; genus NIOZ-UU13. The sequence continues at coordinate 12,157 of CBDURK010000016.1, forward strand.
CGCCGAGCAGATACAGAATGCCGAAGGCGGCGACCCACTGATTGTCAGGGCTGCGGCGATTTTACACGATATCGGAATTCATGAGGCCGAACACAAGCATGGCTCTTCGGCAGGTAAGTATCAGGAAATTGAGGGTCCGCCAATTGCTCAGGAGATTCTGGAAAAGCAAGATATCCCGGCCGAGGCCATCGAGCATATATGCAAAATTATAGCGAATCATCACAGTGATAAAGAAATCGATACAATTGAGTTTAGAATTGTATGGGATGCAGACCAGATCGTAAATCTACGGGCGGATTCAAGCGAGCTAAGTAACGAGAAACTACAGCGGATTATCGATAAAATGTTTAAGACCGACGAGGGTCGTCGGATAGCAGCAGAGTTGTTTGTAAAAAACTGAAATAAAAAATATATTGGAAAATATGAAAGGAGTATTATGTTTTGTTATCAATGTGAACAAACCGCGGGGGGGACGGGATGTACCAAGGTCGGAGTTTGTGGCAAAAACGAAGACATTCAGAGCTTGCAGGACACGCTCGTATTTGCGCTAAAAGGCATAGCTGCTTATGCGTACCACGCCGGTGAGCTTGGCCAAAAGGATGAACAGGTCGATGCGTTTATGCACGAGGCAATGTTCTCAACGCTGACGAATGTTGACTTTGATCTCAATCGGTATCTTGAATTGTGCCTCAAAGCCGGAGAGATGAATCTTCGTGTGATGAAAATGCTTAACGATGTACACACATCGACCTATGGTAATCCGACACCTGTAACAGTGCCGACCGGCACAAAAGCCGGGCCGGGCATTGTTGTTACAGGCCATGATCTGCTCGACCTTTATGAGTTATTAAAGCAGACCGAGGGTAAAGGCATTAACATTTATACTCACGGTGAAATGCTGCCGGCTCACGCTTATCCGGAACTCAAGAAGTTCAAGCATCTCGTGGGCAACTACGGTACAGCCTGGCAGAATCAAAAGACAGAGTTCGACCAGTTCAGCGGCGCGATTTTAGTTACGACCAACTGCATTATGATTCCCAAAGACTCTTATAAGGACAGAATCTTTACGTGCGGGATAGCCGGAGCCGCAGGTGTTACGCACCTCAAGAACAGAGATTTCAGCGAAGTTATTGACAAGGCCCTTTCCCAGCCGCCACTACCTGAGAATCCCCAGGGAACGCTTAGTACAGGATTCCACTATACAGCCGTACTCGGTCTTGCGGAAAAAATTGTAGGGGCGGTTAAGGCCGGCAAGATTAAACATTTCTTCTTTATAGGCGGCTGTGACGGTGCAAAACCGGGACGTAACTACTTTACCGAACTGGCAGAAAAAGTCCCTGATGATTGCGTGATATTGACGGCGGCATGTGGTAAGTATCGACTGAATGCACGTGATTACGGTGATATCGACGGAATTCCTCGTTTGATAGATACCGGACAATGCAATGATTGTTATTCAGTCATTATGATTGCAAGTGCGCTCGCCGAGGCCTTTGATTGTGGAGTAAACGACTTGCCGCTTTCACTCGTAGTTTCATGGTATGAGCAGAAAGCAGTGGCAATTCTGCTTACGCTGCTTCACCTGGGGATTAAAAACGTAAGACTTGGACCGAGTCTGCCGGCTTTTCTCAGTGAGAATGTTTTGAACATTCTTGTGGAGAAATTCGACATCAAGCCGATTGGCAATGTAGAGGAAGATTTGGCCGAGATGCTAAAATAAAGAGATATGTCACGGAACTTTGTGGTAAGTCGTCAGAAAATGCAGCTATGTTCAGGAAGACATAAAATAACTTAAATATGTCTTTCCTGAGCATATCCGCAGATATATTTTTCAATTCCAGGTTCCGGATTACTCAGAAACGCCCGAAGTTGAGGTTTTGTGAATGTAAGCGAAGATTTATTATTTTTTCTCTGAAAATATAGTTTTCTATGAACATATAGGACTATATTAGTCGTACTTAATTAAGAAGATACTAAATACAATTAACGGCATCGTATAGCAAAACGAACGGATTGAATTGATAGTAAGTCTAATAAGAAATGTTGCTTATTAAATACCTCAATCTTAAGGAGAATAATTATGAAGGCGTTAAAATTAGCATTATTAATGGTAGTGTTACTGTCAGTGTTAATAGTCGCCGGCTGTCAGGAAGGATATACTGGTCAAAACTATTCACCCGATAATTTTGCCTGGGAGCAAGGCGCAACCGGTTTCTGGCAACCAAACGTTACCTACTCATACACCGGTGACAGCGAATATGAACTCAGCCGAAGATAAGGTACGCTTTGTTAAGGTTTATATGGAAACCGAATTTTGAGGATAAAGCCGGAAGAAAGAAACTTATTTTCAAACAATGTGACCAACTATTTCAATACAGGCCTGTCAGCCACTTGTAAACATGCGGCTGGCAGGCTTTCGGAATATTTTGTTGATAAACTTATAATATGTAGAAAGCAAGTTACAATTGATATAAGATGAATAGAAGCATTATGCTAAATAATTTCTGAGTTCTAATAAGAAATATGATTAATCAAAAAGTTCAAAACGAGGTATTGCAAGATGGGTCTGCGTAATATTTTAAAAATTGACGAAGAAAAATGTAATGGATGCGGCCAGTGTGTGACTGCCTGTGCCGAAGGTGCTATAGAGATAGTTGACGGAAAAGCCAAATTGGTCAGTGAAATTTATTGTGACGGTCTGGGGGCCTGTATTGGTCATTGCCCAGAGGATGCAATAATTATTGAACAGCGCCAGGCCGCTGAATTCGACGAAGAAGCAACCAATGCACATCTGGCCAGGGAAAAAGAGAGCCGGAAGCCGGCTGATTTTGTGTGCCCGGGTATGAAGGCCCAGAAGTTGCAAGTAAAAGAACCAGCCTCAGACTCTGCCGCTCAGGTTCCGTCACAGCTCAGCCAGTGGCCTGTGCAGTTGAAGCTGGTGCCGCCATCGGCCCCTTATTTTGCCAACGCCGACTTGCTGCTTGTTGCAGATTGCGTGCCGTTTGCAATGGGTGATTTTCACAACAGATTATTGAAAAATAATAGTATTGCTGTGGGCTGTCCGAAACTTGATGACGTTGATTTTTATATTGAGAAGCTCGCGGCAATATTAAAAGCCAACAAACTGAACAGTTTATCTGTCATCCATATGGAAGTACCGTGCTGCTCAGGCCTTACTCATATTGCACGACAGGCCATTGCTAAAAATGGAATCGAAATGAGTTTTGAAGACGTTACAATTGATTTACAGGGTAATGTCAGTGCAACTCAGACAATAGTAAGTTAACCGCTCCTTTCAAAACATAGGTAAATAATGCTTTATTTTGTCTGGTCGATAATCGTCGGTTTTTGGAATACCGCAGCCGAAATGTCACCATATCTGCTTTTCGGTTTTTTCATGGCGGGCACTCTTTCGGTGCTTATATCACAACGTTTCGTAGAAAAACATCTGGGCGGCCGGGGGGTGTGGCCTTTGGTAAAAGCATCGCTTTTCGGAGTTCCGCTGCCTTTGTGCTCGTGCGGCGTTATTCCGGTATCAATATCACTGCACAAACACGGAGCAAGCAAAGGCTCCACAATATCGTTTTTACTGTCCACGCCTCAAACGGGTATTGACAGCATCTTTGTTACTTTAAGTCTTCTCGGTCCGGTTTTTGCCATCTTCAGGCCGGCGGCAGCATTTGTCACAGGTATTATCGGTGGTACTTTGGTCGATGTGTTTGACCGCAAAAAAGAGGATTCGAACCACCCGAAAGAAGATTGTTCAGATGAGTGTTGCAATAGTTCAAATAAAACCAGCAGGATTGTCAGAGGATTAAAATACGGATTTATTACATTGCCGCGCGATATTGCCAAGGCAATGCTAATCGGCCTTGCTATCGCTGCCTGTATTTCCGCTTTGGTGCCGGACGACCTATTTGCGGAAAAACTGCTGGGCACCGGCTTTTTCGCAATGGTGGTAATGATGTTTTTGGGCATACCGGTTTATGTCTGTGCAACAGCATCGATACCGGTCGCAGCGGCGTTGATATTAAAAGGCTTAACGCCGGGAGCCGCACTGGTATTTCTTATAACCGGACCGGCTACCAACGCCGCCAGCTTTATAACGATCTGGAAGGCCTTAGGGGGACGAACGGCGATAATTTATCTTTTCACGGTCGCGATTAGTGCCCTTGGTTCCGGAATATTACTCGATATGATGTTTCATGATCTTGGACCATCAGTTCGAACCCATTTGCACCACATGGAGCCTTCTATACTGGGGCATATATCGGCAGTGATACTGTTAGCCGTGCTGGGATTCGCGATATTTAGCAAAACTAAGCGGATTAAAGAAACTTAATAAATAAATTGTAAAAAGCATCGGAATATCGTAAAATCTCGACTGAAGTATAGTATTACTTAGAAGTATAAAGCAGTATATTGGTTCGGCTGATAAATTAGTTATACATTGAGGTGTACAGATGCAAAACAAATATATTCTTTGGTTAGTTTTGGGATTAATTATATTTGGGCTGTTAGCAGTATCAATGTATCGGATGAAGAA